>NZ_JBHXSC010000021.1:0-71263 GCF_042716505.1 Streptomyces sp. NPDC058674 | reverse complement strand
CTCGCCCCCCCGCCCCCCGCCCCCCCCCCCGCGGGGGGGCGCGGCGGCCTCGGCCTGCAGGGGGCGGGCGTTACTCCGCGGAGACCTTGAGCAGCTTGTTGGGGGTGCCGCTGCTCGGGTTGGTGATCTTCCCGGCGCTCGCGCCGGAGGTCAGGGCCTGTGCCACCGCGGCGGGAGAGGCGCCCTTGTGGGCGGCCAGGTAGACGGCCGCGGCCCCGACCACGTGCGGGGTCGCCATCGAGGTGCCGGAGATGGTCTTCGTACCGGTGTCGCTGTCGTTCCAGGCGGAGGTGATGTCCGAGCCGGGCGCGTAGAGGTCGACGACCGAACCGAAGTTGGAGAAGGAGGACTGCGCGTCGGCGACCGTGCTGGAGGCCACCGTCACGGCCTCCGGGACCCGCGAGGGCGAGCCCTGGCCGGCGTCGGAGGACTCGTTGCCCGCCGCGACGCCGAAGGTGACGCCGGAGGCTATGGCGCGGCGCACCGCCTCGTCGAGGGCCTCGTCGGCCCCGCCGCCGAGGCTCATGTTGGCCACCGAGGGGCCGCTGTGGTTCTGCGTCACCCAGTCGATGCCCGCCACGACCTGATCGGTGGTGCCCGAACCGTTGTCGTCGAGGACCCGGACGGCCACGATCTTCGCCTTCTTGGCCACCCCGTGGGAGGTGCCCGCGATGGTCCCGGCGACGTGCGTGCCGTGGCCGTTGCCGTCGTCGGCGCTCTGGTCGTTGTCCACGGCGTCGAAGCCGTGCTCGGCGCGGCCGCCGAAGTCCTTGTGGCTGATCCGCACACCGGTGTCGATGACGTAGGCGGTGACGCCCTCGCCGCCCGCGTCGGGGTAGGTGTACTTCTTGTCGCCGGCCGTGGCCTCCTGGTCGATGCGGTCCAGGCCCCAGGAAGGCGGGTTCTCCTGCGTGGTGTTGATGGAGAACTTCTTGTTCTGGACGACCTTGTCCACGGTCGGGTCGGCGGCCAGCCGCTTGGCGGCGGTCTCCGAAAGCCCGTCCGCGGAGAAGCCGTTGATCGCGGACGTGTATTCGCGGCGCACCTCGCCGCCGTACTTCTTGGCGAGCGCCTTCTTGTCGGCCGACTTGTCGAGGATGACGATGTAACTCCCGCTCAGCGCACCGGGGGCGCCGAGGCCGTGGACCGTTCCCTCCGCAGGAGTCGTCGCACCTGCGAGGGGGGAGACCAGCATGGTCACGCCGGCGGCGGTGGCCGCGCCCGTGACGACTGCCAGGACCCGGACTCCGCGTGAACGCGTGCGTGCATGCCTGTGAGTTGACATGAAGGGGTTTCTCCTCGTGTTGACGTGTGGGGCGTCAAAGCGTTGTCGTACGCACCCTCAAGAGCTGCAAGATCTCCGGGGGTTGGTTCGAAACCCTGACCGATTCGCGGAGGTGATTCAAGGTCACTTCGGCCGTCAGCGATATTCAACAAGGTTTCTTAAAGGGAACTCCTCGTCAGCTCCTCGGAATGATCACACTCTTCGAACCATCTGCACGGGATGGTCACTTCTCGTGTGCACGAGCGAACGACCGGGCGTCGGAGCGCGCGCGGCCGCGCGCGCATGCCCGTCCCTGCCCGGCGTGGGACCCTGGGACCGTGGACCGCGAGCGAGCAGGCGGAACCGGCATGGGCAGGCGCACGGACACGAAGACGGGTGCACCCGGCGACGGCAACGGCGGCGCGCACGCCCCCCGGAGCCCGTCCGCGCCGTCCCGGGCCGCCGCTGCCCTGCGCACCGGCACCGGAATCCGTCCGGCCACGGCCCGGCGCGCGGTCCGGGTCACCCTGGCGGCGTGTACCGGCTTCTACGTGTTCCGCTACGGTCTGGACCGCCCGGGCGCCGCCACCTACGCGCTCTTCGCGGCCGTCTCCCTGGCCGCGCTCTCCCGGATTCCGGGGACCGGCCGCCAACGCGCCGCCCAGGTCGCCCGGGTCCTGCCGCCGGCCGTCGCACTGGTGGTGGTCGGCACCTTCCTCGCCGTACGCACCTGGGCCGCCGTCGCCGGCATGCTCGTCATCGGCTTCTGCCTGGCCTTCGCGTCGGTCTGCGGCCCCCGGCCGGCCGGCACCGCCCCCGGCCTCCAGCTGCTCTACATCCTGCCCTGCTTCCCCCCGTACGCCCCGGACACCCTCGGCGACCGCCTCACGGGCACCGTCGCGGGCATCGTGCTGCTGATCCTGGCCGAGGCGTACGTACTGCCCGACCCGCGCGTCCCCTCCTACCGGGACCGGGCCGCCGACGCCGCCACCGCCGCGGCCCGCTGCGCGGCCGCACTGCGGGAGCGGCCGTACGCCGTGCCCGCCCCGGTGGGGGAGCGGGCCGCGGCCGCCGCCGAGGCGCTGCGGCCGTCGCACGTCCCGGAAGCCGAACGCCCCGCCGCACCCGGGGTGCGGGAGCGGGCGCTGGCCCACACCGGCCTGGCCGCGCGGACCCTGCTGGCCCGGCTGCGGGCCCTGCCCGGCCCGCTGCCCGGAGCGCTGCCTGACCCCACGGGCCTGGCCCTGATCCGGTCCGTGGAACGGGCCGCGCGGGCAGCGGCCGCTCTGCTGTCCGACGGGCCGCCGGCCGAGGGGGCCGGGCGGGCGGCGCGCGCGCTCCTGCACGACCGGACCGATACCGCGGACCTCCCGCCGCCCGCTCCGGCCGACCGCCGCCGCCACGCGGCGCTGCTGGAGGTGGCGGACGCGGCCCTGGTGCTCGGCACGGCCGCCGACATCGCCGTCCGGGGGCGCCGCGCCCTCCCGGACGCGGACCCGGGCCGCTTCTGGTACGCCCGCACGAGCACGGTCCGGCTGTGGTGGGTCCGGCTCGCGGGCCACGCAGGACCGCGGTCCGTCCACTTCCAGAACGCCGTGCGCATCAGCCTCGCCCTCGCGGCCGCCCGCACCGTCGCCGGGCTGGACACCCTGCCCCACGGCTTCTGGGCCATGCTCGCCGTGCTCAGCCTGACCCGGACCACCGCCGTCCAGACGCGCGCCACCGTACGGGCCGCCCTGATCGGCACCACCGTCGGCGCCCTGGCCGCCGGCGGCGTCCTGGCCCTCGCCGGCGAGGCGACGCTCACCTACGCGATCGTGCTGCCGCCCGTGATGCTCGTCGCCTTCTTCCTCGGACCGGTGCGGGGCGTGGGCTGGGCCCAGGGGCTGTTCACCCTCGTCGTGGCCCTCGCCTTCGCCCAGCTGGCACCCACCAGCTGGCAGCTCGCCGAGTACCGCTTCCTCGACGTGCTCGTCGGCAGCGTCATCGGCCTCGTCTGCGGGCTGCTGGCCTGGCCGCGAGGTGCCCACGACGAGGTGGGCCGGGCGGTGGCCCGGCTGCTGCGGGCGTGTGCGGAGCAGATCACCGCCACCACTCGTGGCGTCACCGCGGGCGGGGCGGGCGGGGGTGCGGCGGGCGGGGGCGTCGCGCCGGCGGGCGTCGCGCCGGCGGGCGTCGCGCCGACGGGCTCCGCCGGCGGAGACGGCCCTGCGGTGCAGCACGCGCTGGTACTGGCCGAAGCGGCGTACGCCCAGTACCAGGGGGAGGCCCAGCGTCCCGCCGGACCGGGCCCGGACTGGCAGAGCGCGCTCATGGCGGGCCACCACGTGCTGTGGGGCGCCCGCCGGGTCAGGGCCGCCGCCGAGGGCTCGCGGCCCGACGGGCGGGCGGACGCCCGGCTGCGGGCGTACGGAGCCTGGGTGGCCGAGGGCTTCTGCCTGGCCGCGGCGCGTTTCGACGTGCCGAAGGGCCGGCGGGGCGCCGCGCCGGCTCCCGTCGGGGGCAGCACGGGAGCGGAGGGGCCGAAGCCCTCGGACGCCACCCTCGACGCACCCCCGCTCTTCTTCACCGCGACGGCATGGCTCGACTCGCTCGCCACGGACCTGACCCGCATGGCCGCGGCCCACGCGGTCGAGGACCGGCTCACCACCCCGGCCCCACCGGCCCGGACCGGCCCCGCGGGAGCCCCACCGGCCCCGGCCGGCCCCGCCGGGTAGGACCGCCGGCCGCCGCGCCGCCCGCGCCGCCGGAGCTCCCGCGGGGCCGGTCCGGGTCGGATGATCCGACTGTTATCGTCCGGACATGCCTGAGCTGATCGCACCCACCCCGCGGCTGTACACCTCCTGGCTCGCCGCGCGCGAGGAATGGGGGGACGAGGCCCACATGGACGGGGCCGGCCTGGGCTCCGACGACGACGTGGACACCCGCGAGGGCTTCACGGCCTGGGTCGAGCGCCTGGAGTCGTACGCGGACCGCACCCGGCCGGTGGAGCAGGGACGGGTCCACGCCACGTACTGGTGGATCGCCGACGGCGACACCTACCTGGGCGCCATCGACCTGCGGCACTACCTGAACGGCTTCCTGCTCGACGCCGGCGGCCACATCGGCTACGGCGTCCGGCCTTCGGCCCGCCGCCGCGGGCTGGCCACCTGGGCCCTGGGCCGGGTCCTGCACGAGGCGCGGGTCCTGGGGATGGACCGGGTGCTGCTGACGTGCGACCCCAGCAACAGCGCGTCCATCCGCACCATCGAGAGCAACGGCGGCGTGCTGGAGGACGTCAGGGAGACCCTGATCGGCCCGAAGCGCCGGTACTGGATCGACCTCTAGGCCGGTTCGTTTGGATCACTTCCGCTGGCCGAGGTTGTCGTTGATGATGTCCCTGTGACTCACCGCATCAGCGCTCTGATCTCGGCCTTCGGCGTCCTGGCCAGCGTGATAGTGGTCATTGCGGGCGTTCGTGAGTACCGCTCTGGCGCTTCGATCTTCTGGCTCGCGGGCGCAGTCGTGATCTTCCTCAGCGCTTTGTACACGCTCGTGCGGGACGCGCAGCGGCTTCGCACCCAGCCGGCCGCCTGACAGCGACGACGTACCGAAGCGGCGGGCCGTGGAGCGGACCTACGGCTGGCTCATGCTTCACCGTCGCGATGTAGGTGATGCCGCAAGCGGGACACGCGACCAGCCCGGCAGGCACGCCGGGGCGGGAGGCGCTCAGTGCCGTGGAAGAGGCGGCCCGGATGGACGCGGTGCGCCGCACGACCACGACCAGGAGCCGGGCAAGCTCCGCGGGCTGTTCCGCCGCGGCGGTTGACCCCGCACGTCGGCGCCCGCCCGTCCCGCCGGGGACGGGGGGAGAGACGGTGTCGACGAGCAGCAGCCCGGGTCAGGCTGGGGCGGCCTGTTCTGCCGGCCAATGTCGCGCCGCTAGCGCAGCCGCCGGTGAGCTCCAGCGCGGGTGGTCGCCGGGTCGGTCCGGGCGTCTACTTCCCTGTCAGCAGGTCGCGAACGGTTTGGTCGCGGAAGCTGAACAGGCCCTCGAGCATGTTCTTGGCGTCCTGCACCGTGCCGGGGAATTGCTCGCTCGGTTGGAAGTGGATGACGTCGCGCATTTCGGCTCCGTCGTCCACGGCGGTGAAGTGGTGCTGGTGGTGCCAGAACTTGAACATTCCGTAGTGATGGATGTCGACGAAGTATTTATACGGGTCGACGACGGTCACCTCGGTCATCCCGTAGATCTCGCTACCGTCACCCATGCCGTCCAGGTGTTCCACGATCAGACCGGGATAAATGTGATCGGCCTCAGTCAAGATCGTGAAGCTAGCGCCGGGCGGCACGGGCTTGGCGTTGTTGCGTGGATCGGCGAAGAACTCCCACAGGCTCTCCAACGAGCACTCGAAGACGGTCTTGCGTTCAATGAAGGTGGCACGTGACATCTGCGTTCAGCTCACATTTCCTTGGGTCAGCGGGTGGCGCGGTGCAGGAGTGCTTCCGAGGAGTCCAGGAAGCGCTCGGTGTGGGCCGTGTCGAGTCCGGCGCTCGGCAGGATCACTTGGGCCTTGTTGTTGAACATCAGGGCGGTGCGACCGTTGAGGTCGTCGGTGAACAGCAGGGGGACGATCCTGGCCGCGTAGGTCTGGGGGGAGGGTCCAACCACGCCGACCGCGACTTCGGCCAGACGGTGCAGGAGGCTGCCCTCGCCGAGGAAGTTGGAGCGGATATCGGTTTTGATGAGTCCGGGGTTCAGACCGAAGTACGCCGGTCCGGGCAGCCTGCGGTGACCCGCGAGTACGAGGACTTCGTTGCCGGCGACGGTGGTCATGTGCGCGGTGAACGCTTTGTAGCCCCGCTCGGAGTTCAGGTCGCCGAGATTGCCGATGTTGCCGGTCCCGGGTGCTCCCATGATGAACACCCGCGGCTGCGGCGCGCTGTCCGGGCGGCCGGTTCCCAGCCTGGGGCTGAGACCCTGCAGGACCGCGAGGCGGCTGAGATAGCTGACGGCCAGGTCCCGCTCGATGCCCTCGGCGGTCTCCTCGCGCGTCTTGGCCGACATGATCCCCAGCGAGAAGAAGGCGACATCGTAGGTTTCGGCGGGAAGCTCCTTGCCCAGCCGGACCGCCTCGCGCATCGAGGACAGATCCGCCTGGACGAAGGTGAGCCGGTCGGAGGCGCGGTCGCGGAAGGTCCGTCCCACCACGGTCACCTCGGCGCCGAGGGCCAGGGCCTGCTGGGCCACGGCCCGGCCCAGACCGCCTGTCCCGCCGACGACGAGCACCCGCTTGGACGCGAGGTCCAGCTGGTCCAAGGAGGGGGTGTGGATGTGGGTCGTGCGGTCGACGGCGCCGTTCAGCCGCATTATGGGCTTCGTAGCAGCTGCCGAGCTGTCGGGGCGAGCGTTCATGGCGGGTGCCTTCGTTCGTTGTGCCGGTTGGATGTGTCGGGTCAGGGCAGGGCGGGGTAGTCGGTGTAGCCGCGCTCGTCGCCGCCGTAGGTAGTGGCCCGGTCGGGGGTGTTGAAGGGGCCGCCACGTTCCAGGCGCTCGGGCAGGTCGGGGTTGGCCAGGAACAGGGCGCCGTAGGCGATCAGGTCGGCGGTGCCGTCCTCGATCAGGTCCAGCTCCTGGGGGCCGGTGGGCTCGGTGCCGGTAAACGGATTGAGGATGAAGGTGCCCGGCCACTGGCGGCGCAGCCGCACCGTCAGCCCGCGGGCCCCGGCGGACTCCATCTGGTGCAGGTAGGCCAGGTTCAACGGAGCCAGCGCCTCGACCAGAGCGGCGTAGGTGAGCTCCACATCGTCCTGGTCGGCCTCGGAGATGTCGTTGAAGGGGTTGCCAGGCGACATGCGGAAGCCCACCCGCTCCGGCCCGATCGCCTCGGCGACTGCCTGCGCCGTCTCCACCGCGAACCGGATGCGGCCGTCCCGGGAGCCGCCCCACCCGTCGGTACGCGTGTTGGAGTCCGGGGCGAGGAACTGGTGGATCAGGTAGCCGTTGGCCCCGTGCAGCTCCACGCCGTCGAAACCGGCCTCGACCGCGTTGCGGGCGGCGGTGGCGTAGTCGGCGATGGTCTGGGCGATCTCCGCCTCGGTCAGCGCGTGCGGGGTGACGAAGTCCTGCGGGCCCTCGCTGGTGTAGACCTGGCCCGCGGCCTTGACCGCAGAGGGGCCGACCGGCGTCAGGCCCATCAGGCTCGGGTGGCCCACCCGCCCCGTGTGCATCAGCTGCAGGAAGATCACCCCGCCGCGCTCGTGAACTGCGCCGGTGACCTTCTTCCACGCCTCGATCTGCTCCTCGGAGTGGATACCCGGGGTGTTCGGATAGCCCTGACCGACCACGGACGGCTGGGTACCTTCGGTGACGATCAGACCGGCACCGGCGCGCTGACCGTAGTAGGTGGCCATCAAATCAGTGGCTGACTGGCCGGGCCCGTAGGCGCGGCTGCGGGTCATCGGCGCCATCACGATGCGGTTGGCCAGACGCGTGCCGGCCAGGTCGTAGGGGGAGAAAGCCTTGTTCATGTCGTCGTTCCTTGTTCGTGCGTGCCCCTCGCAGGGCCGCTGACATTCACAGTACCTGCTCGAACAAGTAAATCTGCCTGGGCATTCCCGCCTCGACGACTCGACTCAAGAGGGGCGATTTCGCCCTGAAACGGCGTTCGGCTCTGGCCGGTCTAGGGCGGTAGACTCGGGGATAGATGTTCGAGCAGTTACATGGAGGAGTGCAGCATCACATGATCGGCCCAGACTCCGAGGCTTCCCGGCCTGAGGCTGCCGAGGCGGGTCGCATGCCGCTGCCGCCCTCGGTCCAGGCCGGGCCGATGGCCCACGCGATCATCCGGGTGGCCCGCCTGCACCGCATGCTCGCCGGGCAGCTCCTGCGCCGGGTCGGCCTCCACCCCGGCCAGGAACTGGTGATGATGCAGCTGTGGGACCTCGGACCGCAGCGCCAGATCGACCTGGTCCGGCTGCTCGGATCTGACGCGGCCACCATGACCCGCACCGTCAAGCGGCTCGAACACGCTGGCTTCGTTCGCCGCCGGCCCAGCCCCACCGACAAGCGGGCGACCATCATCGAGCCCACCGAGGCCAGCCTCGCCCTGCGCCACCAGGTCGACGAGATCTGGGCGGAGCTGGAGGAATGCACCGCCGGACAGCTGCCCAAGGAACGGCAGACGGAGGCCGTCCAGATCCTAGAGCGGATCGAGGCGAGCCTGGCCGTCGCCGCGACCCGGCATGCGCAACAGGAAACCGGCGCCCCGGCTGCTCAATGAGTGGGATCCCATCGGCATCGCTGACGATGTGCAGGACGAGTACGACTGCATGTTCGCTCCCCTGCTCCAGCGGCTCCGTTTCGGTGCCGGCCGGACCGAGATCGGTGAGTTCCTGCGGCACCAGTTGGAAGATCACTTCGGTCTCGACCCTCTGGGCCTGCGGCCGGACGCAATGGCCGTCCGCGTGGTCGACTGGTGGGAGTCGGCTGGCCCGGCTGGTGACGTGGCCAGCGCATAGTCGCTCCCTTCCGATCGCCTGATCGTTGGTCTGGATGTGCCGTTGACTGACGCGCAGTGGGCGCGGATCGAGCCGTTGCTCCCGGATCGGACGCCGAGGCGGGGTGGTCGGTGGCGGGATCACCGTGAGGTGATCGACGCGATCGCGTGGAAGTTCCAGACCGGATCGCAATGGGTTCACCTCCCCGAGAAGTACGGCAACTGACGAGGGGTGTACAACCGGCTGCGGATGTGGGCCGTCGACGGCACCTGGGAGCGGGTCTTCACTACGCTCATCGCGCAGGCCGACGCCGCGGAGGACCTCAACTGGGCCGTCTCGGTGGACTCGACCGTCGTGCGCGCACACCAGCATGCGGCCGGGGCCCGCAAAAAGGGGCCCCGACCGGCGAACCGGAAGACCACGCCATCGGCCGGTCCCGCGGCGGGCTGACCACGAAGATCCATCTCGCGTCCGATGCCCACTGCCGGCCTCTGGCCTTCCATCTCACCGCTGGACAAGCAGGCGACGCGCCCGCCTTCGCGCACGTCATGGCCCGCCTTTGTGTTCCCCGGCGGCGAGGACGGCCCCGCACCCGGCCGGACATGGTCCTGGCCGACAAGACATCCCACGCGGATAAGCGTCAAGCTGCCGCTGCGATATGTCCGGCTGGGGACTGTGGGAACGCGATTGCTTCGTCGTAGGTGTGATCGTTCTGGAGGCAGTGGAACAGCATGCCCATGAAGCGGTTGAAGAGGTTCCGCTGTGCGGCGACGTGACGGTCGCCGGCTGCTCGTCGGCGGTCGTAGTGGGCCCTGGCTCCTGGTGATTTGGTGAGTGAGACGAAGGCCCAGACGTAGCCGACGGCGGCGAGTCGCTGGTTCTTGACCTTCCGGCTCATGACCTTGCAGCTCTTACCGCTGGCCCGGGTAACCGGGGCGCTTCCCGCGTAGGCCTTCAAGGATCCGGCGTTGCTGAATCGGGTCCGGTCATCGCCGATCTCCGCGAGGACCCGGGCGCCGGTCAGTGAGGCGAGACCGGGAAAGCTCCGGATGACTGGGGCGTCCGGATGCTCCTCGAAGGCCTGCGTGACGGCTTCCTCGAGCTGGCCGGCGTTGTCGCACGCGGTGTTCAGCTGCCTGAGGAGAGAGGACGTCTGATGCCCGAGAGCCTCCTCGACCTGCGGGAGCTGGTGCAGGTAGTCGCGTTTGAAGACCTCGTGGAGCCGTTCGGCTTCGGCCTGGATGCCGCGGACCCGGCCAGCCTGCTTGAGCAACGACTGCAGGCGCCGCCGTGTCAGCTTCGCAGCCATGGTGGGGGTAGGTGCCGCGGCCAGAATGCTCCGGGCTTCCCTTGAACACAGGCCGTGCTTGTGCGGGGCGAAGGCGGCGAGGATCGCTGGGTAGAACTCTCTGAGCTGGGAACGAAGCTTGTTGTGGGCCTGGCCGCGGGCCCAGACGGCGTCCTGTTGGGCCCGGGCGAGCACGGCGATGGTCTGGACGAGTTCGGAGTCCGTCGGCAGCCGTCGGTGGGCGGCCATGTCGGTTCTCAGGATGTTGGCCAGGGCCGCGGCGTCGACGGCGTCTGACTTCTTGCGGGCGACGGAGTGGCGGTCACGGTAGCGGGCGACGGCCAGCGGGTTGATCGCGAAGACCGGTCGGCCGGTGGCCCGCAAGGACGCGACAAGCAGTCCGCGTGACGTCTCGATCGCCACGGGGATCTGGGCGTCCTCACTGTCGCCATGCTCGGCCAACAGGGCCATGAGCTGGGCAAACCCTGCAGCATCGTCACTGATCCGCACCTTGACGAGTTGCTTTCCGGTCGCATCGACCAATGCAATGTCGTGGTGGTCTTCGGCCCAGTCCACCCCACAGAACACGGGCGTCGGTAACCCGGTGATCTCCATCCGGCCCTCCTTCGTGGCGACTTTCTTCCCAGGTCAGAACCTGTGCAGGGTGCGCGTGCTCCCTAATGGAAGTGCTCAAGGCACGTCATCCCACCAGCCGTTCGCAACCCCAGCGAGTCATACGGCCCTCGGTCCGCGTCAGAGCTGAAAGCTCAAGGCAGAACTGAGAGGTGATCCGCACAACCGGCTCGGACAACGAACAGCAAACCGCCCGGAAGTCGCAGACGGACCCCCATGCTCCAACCGGACCACTTCGATAACCGCGCAGACGGATCTGCACGCAGTCTTGAGCGCTTCGTGCCCACTCTGCTGGGCGCGAGCCAACCTCGTCTTGTCAACAGGGCTCTCAGGCCCGGGCATACTCAAAGGCTCGGCTCGCGCCCCTGAAAGTCAGCTACCGCCGACCTTCGCTTCCCATTAGGCGTACTCCTCCCGCGCGATCCGCGAGCACCTGCGCAAGCGCGGGATCCGGGCGGTCATCCCCGTTCCCGCCGACCAGCGCGGCCGCCGCCTGCGGCGCGGCAGCCGGGGCGGCAGGCCGCCGGCCTTCGACCGCGAGGCGTACAAGCAGCGCAACACCGTCGAACGCTGCATCAACCGCTTGAAGCAATGGCGAGGCATCGCCACCCGCTACGAGAAGACAGCGACTGTCTACTTGGCTGGACTGCACGTCGCGGGCATCTTCCTCTGGTCCGCCAGGTGATCCAAACGAAACGGCCTGGACCCAGTGCCTTCTCAAGGCGCGGGGCGTCCTGCCCGGCCTCTTCGGGCCCTCGTCCGTGGTCCGTCTGCGGGCCGTCGCACTACGTGGCGTTCAGACGGGCGATGTCCGCGGCGTACGCGGCCGTGCGGACCGTCGAGGTGCCCGACATGTACAAGCCGGAACCGAGAACGGCGAAGGGGAGGGACAAGAGGAGGCCGGCGGCCATCGGGCCCCAGTCCCGTTCGGCGTCGCAGCGCTCTCCCGCGGCCGTGGCGTAGGACAGGGCGTAGTTCCCGTCCTGGTGGAAGGCGCGAGACTCGCACGCGACGGGCTTGCGGTTCGAGCCCTGGTCCGCGCTGAAAGGGAAGACGAGCAGGTAGCCCAGCCACAGCCAGATGAACACGGCCACAGCCAAGAGCCCCCGGCCCCAGCCCTGTTCACGTAGTCCCCGCACGCGGAACTCCCTGTCGTACACCTGCGCCGACGAGTTCATGGGGGTGACGTTCATAGGGCTGAACTTAACGCACTCCAACCCGTGACCCGCTCGCCCGAGAGCGTCCGCCGGACAGCTGCACAGTGGGCGTCCGCCAACGCCGAGACGGGCCCCAGGGCGGCGGTCGCCCACATCAGGGCCGGTGCGGGTCGTGCGGTCCGGGCGGCGAGTCGATCGGCGATGTGCTGGTCCCCAGGGAGTGCGCGCGGTGGGGGGCTGCTCTAGCGTCGAAGGAGGGAGGGGAAAGTCCTGCCGAGCCGGTCCGGCGCGGGGCCCGGGCCAGGTGGCCGTACGTCCCCCGAGAGCTCGGCGCCGTCCCACGCGGAGCCGGCACACCTCGTCCCGGGCCGCGCGACGAACCAGGAGAGCAGGTGCGTCCCATGCGCACGTCGACCCGTATCGCAGGTGCCCTCACCGGCCTGACCCTCGCCCTCGGCGGGGCGGCCCTCACGGCCCCGGCCGCCCACGCGGACGTCACGGCCTGCATCAACCAAGTCGAACGCGAGCTCCAGGGCGGGGAGGCCCCGGAGTCCGTCCGGACGGCGTGTCACACCGGGCTGAGCGGAAACCACGCGGAGTGCGTGTCCGGCCTGACCAAGAGCGGTGTGACCGACGGGACCGCGGTGACCGCCTGCAAGGTGTCCCTCGGCTAGGAGCCGCGTGCGGCGCCTGCTGCGCCCGGCGGCGACCGAGGGGCCGGTCGTGCCTCGCGGCCCGCCGCCCGGAAGCCCGGCCGCGCACCGCCCCCCGCTTCTACTGCTTCCGTTCGGCGGCGCTGCGCTCCACGCAGAACTCGTTGCCCTCGGGGTCGGCCAGGGTCACCCAGCCGGTCCCGTCGGCCCTGCGGTGATCGGCGACGACGGTGGCGCCCAAGGCGAGGACGCGCTCGACCTCCTCGTCGCGCGAGCGGTCCTGTGGCTGGAGGTCCACGTGCACCCGGTTCTTCACGGTCTTCGCGTCGGGGACGGTGACGAACAGCAGCGTGGAGCCGGGCGCCGTGACCGTGGCCTCCGGGTCACCGGGGAAGTCGTCGTCGGCGAGGGAACCGTCGAGCACGTCGGCCCAGAACCGCCCCAGCCGGTGGGCGTCGGAGCAGTCGATGGTCAGGTGTCGTACTAGAGAAGCCATGGGCGGCACTATCGACCGGGCCCGGGGCGGTTGTCCAGCACATTTCCGGCGCCGGGGCGGCGCCGGTTCCGGAAACCTCCCGCCGGACCGATGACTTCTGCGGACGGCGGAGGTCATAGAGGTGACAGTCCCGCCCTCCGGGGGCGGCACGCCACACGACCAGCAGACGGGACACCACGACATGAGCGAGCCGGTGAAGGGCCCTGCCAGCTACTTCCCTTCGATCGAGAAGAAGTACGGCCGTCCGATCGCGCACTGGCAGGAGCTCATCCGCGCCTCGCCGTTGACGGGGCACATGGAGATCGTCGGCTGGCTCAAGAGCGAGTACGGCCTGGGTCACGGCCACGCCAACGCCCTGGTCGCGCACACCCGGGCGGAGGACAGCACCGCCTGACCGAACGGGCCGCCACCCGAACCGTGACGGTGACGGTGACGGGGGCTTCCTCGGGTCCTCCCTCAGCGGGAGGACCGTACCCCCGCAGGAGGAGGCGGTCCGCCGTAGCGGACGATGTGCAGCTGTCGTACCCGAGCCACCATGGACGTCATGACGACAGCCGAAGCCCCCCTCCCCACCGTGGCGCCCGCGCCTGTCTGGGCTCGCCGAACCGCCCACGCCATAGCCCTCTGCGCAGTCCCGTCCGGTCTGTGGCGCATCGCCATGGCCTCCGGTGTCCCTGTGGGCTACAGCGAGCAGGTGTTGCGCGATGCCTTCGACATCCCGGGATGGGGCGTCGCGTACGTCGTCGGCCTCTCCGTCCTTGCCGAGTTGGCGGCCCTGTTCCCGCTGCTGCTCGTCAGCGAGCGCCGGCAGCCGCTGCGCCCCCGGACGCTCGCCACGCTGGCATGGACCGCCTCGGGCGTCCTGGTCCTGCTGGCGCTGTGGCAACTCGTGGTCGCCCTCACCGTCGAGAGCCAGACGTACCTGACGGGCAACACGGCACTGACCGTCTGGTGGCTCGCCTTCGCCCCGCTGTTCGCCATCCCCGCCCTGATGACCGCAGTGACCTGGTCGTATGCGCAACGGCACCGGCGGGCACGAGAACAGGCAGCCCGCACTCCGCGGTCACCGCGCCAGCGAGGCTACGCCCCGCCGCCGCCCACCGACCTGCTGAAGGAGCGCCGGTAGGAGCGGGGCGGAACTCCCCGGCGCCGGACGAACTGCGTGCGCAGTACGGCCGCGCTCCCGAAACCGACCAGGCGGGCGACCTCCTCCACCGGCAGGTCGCTGGTCTCCAGCAGCTCCTCGGCACGGCTGAGCCGCAGGCCGAGCAGCCAGGCGTGCGGGGTGGTGCCGGTCGAGGCCGCGAACCGGCGGGCGAAGGTACGCCGGCTCATGAGCGCGCGGCGGGCCAATTCGGCGACGGGCAGCGGTTCCTGGAGGTGCGCCCCGGCCCAGGCGAGCACCTCGGCGAGGCGGTCGTCCTCGCAGGCCTCCGGGACGGGGGCCGCCAGGTACTGGGCCTGGCCGCCGTCGCGGTGCGAGGGCAGCACCAGGTCGCGGGCGATGGTGTTGGCGGTCGAGGCGCCGTACTCCCGGCGCAGCAGGTGCAGGCAGAGGTCGAAGCCCGCGGCGGCTCCCGCGCCCGTCACGATCCGGCCCTCGTCGACGTACAGGGCGCCGGGCTCGACCGTGACGCCGGGGAACCGTTCGGCGAGCAGGGGCGCGAACCGCCAGTGGGTGGTCGCGCGCCGTCCGTCGAGCAGCCCGGCCGCCGCGAGCGCGAAGCTGCCGACGCACTGGCCCGCGACCAGCGCGCCCCGCCGGTGCGCGCCGGCCAGCGCGTCGAGCACGGCGGGTCCGGGCGGCGTACGGAACTCCGTCCAGGGCAGCGCGATCACCAGATCGGCCGTTGCCAGGCGGTCCAGGCCGTGCTCCACGACGAGCGGCAGGCCGACGTCGCTGCGGACCCGACCCGGCCGTTCGGTGCACAGGGCGAAGTCGAAGCGGGGCAGGTCCTGGCCGCGCGCGTCGAAGACCTCGGAGACGATGGCGGCGCCGAGCATGCCCACACCGGGCGGGGCGTAGGCGGCGACGGTCGGGAACGGCGGCATGCGGGGCAGTGTGGCATGCGCGGAGCGTCTGGCACGATTCCTGCGATCGGTGGCAGTGCGGCCACTCGTGGGGCGGCGGCCCCGCCCCGAGAATCGGGGCATGACAGACGCCCCGCTCGGCCGCAGCGCCGTGTACACGATCCTGACCACCGGCTACACCCTCTCCACCGGCCCCGGGGTCGCCGCCACCGTCTCCTACGTCGCGGACGGGGAGCGCCGCGTGATCGTGGACCCCGGCATGGTGGCCGGCCGGGACCGGATTCTGGGCCCGCTCGCCGAACTGGGCCTCGGCCCGGACGACATCACCGATGTGGTCCTGAGCCACCACCACCCGGACAACACCATGAACGTCGGGCTCTTCGGCCGGGCCCGCGTCCACGACCACAAGGCCGTCTACCAGGACGACCAGTGGACCGACCGCGACGCGGAGGGGTACGAACTCTCCTCGTCCCTGCGGCTGATCCGCACCCCCGGACACAGTCCCGAGGACATCACCCTGCTGGCCGGCACGGCGGACGGGGTCGTGGCGTTCGTCGGCGACCTCTGGTGGCGGCCGAACGGCCCGGTCGAGGACCCCGTGGCCCCCGACCACGCCGTCCAGCGGACGTCCCGGCTCCGGGTCCTGGCCGCCGCGGACGTGATCGTGCCCGGCCACGGCCCCCGGTTCCCCGCCGACGACACCGCGCCCCGCTGACGGAGGACCTCCGGGCACCGTCAACTCCCGGCCCCCGTCGACGGGGTGGCCGCTGCCGCGGCGTCACGGGGCGTCGCGGCAGCGGACGGGGAGCGAGCGGCCGGCGGGCCCCGCTCCGGCGGGCGCCGGGGCCGTCGGCACCCGCGCGGAGTCGGTACGGTCTGCTCATGCACACCAGAGGGCCGGAGCAGCAGCAGCGGGGGCACGTGCTCCTCATAGCGGGGGACGCCGCCGTCCGCCGCCGCACCGTACAGGTCGCTCCGAGCGCGAACCTGGCAGCCCTCGGGGTGGTGCCCGCACCGCTGCTGCTGGGCAGCGACATCCCGAGCGACACCACGTACCTGGACGGCGCCCGGGATCCCAACACCGTGCTGATGCGCCTTCGCACGGCCGCCGCCACGCCCGGCCCGCTGTTCGTCTACCTGTCGGGCAGGCTCACGGTCGACCGCCGGGGCGGCCGGCTCCACCTCGCCCTGGCGGGGACGACGGCCGGCTCCGTCCGCTACACGGCCCTGCCCTGGGAGTGGCTCGGTGCCGAACTGCGCGGCCGTCCCGCCGGGTTCACCACCGTGCTGCTCGACCTCGCGGCCGACAAGGTCGCCTGGCCGCTGCTCCGGGAGTACGGCAGCCTGCCCGCCTCCCCGTCCGCCGAGGTGTACGGGGTGGTCTCGCCGCCCGGATTCGCCGGAGGCGGCAACGTCGTCAGCGGCTACACGCGGCACTGGGTCGACCAGCTCCGCCGCAGCACCCGCCGCCCGGACAACCTCCGGCTGCACGCCCTCACGGTGGGGGCGGCGGCCCTGCCCCCGGGGTCCCTCGTCCTGCCCACCGCCAGGGAACTCGCCGTACAGGCAGGAGCGTCGCCCCTCCCGGATGCCTCCTCCGGGTCGGGCGAGGAGCCCGCGCCGGCGGGCCACGTCCCCGAGGGCACGCGCTCCGCGGCGGCGCCCGGCGGGAGGCAGGAGCCGGTACGGGGTCCCCACCCGATCGCGGCGTCCCCACCGGCCGCGGCCGCCGCGGGCCCGGACCCGCGGCCCCACATCCACTCCCTGGCCACCGCCGGCCGCCACCTGGAGGCGGCCACGCTCGCCCAGGCGTGGGAGCAGTACGTGCTGCAGAACTCCGGGTACGCCTCGCGGGAGGCGACCGAGTGGGAGGAGATCCGCGCCGACCTCGCCCGGATGGCGGGCGACTTCCGCCTCGCGACACAGCTGTGGACCAACGCCGGCCGGGCCCGGCTCGCCCGCCAGCCGCCGGACGCCGTCGAGGTCCGGACCGCCGCGGCGGGCGCCCTCTACTGCTGGACCCAGCTCAAGGACCCGGCCGCCGCCCTGGACGCCGGCCCCGAACTCATCCGGCTGCTGGGCCTCCTGCCCTCGCTCGACCCGCGGCACCTGCGGCTGGCCCGGCAGCGGCTGGAGTTCCTGAGCCGCACACCCAGTCGGCCCTGAGGGGTGGACCCGCGACCGGGCCGCGGACCCACCCCGGCCGGCCCTACGTCAGGGCGCTCAGCAGCGGGGGTGCCAGGTGGCAGCGGATCAGGGTCCGGCGGCGCGCGGGCCGCCGGGCCGGACGGGCGGTTCGGCGGTGCCGGGGGGGCCCGGGGCTCCCACAGCAGCAGGAGGACCGCGGCGACCATGGGCGTACAGGTCAGCAGCGCGAACGTCATGACGCCCCCGCCGGGAGGGTGCCGCCCGGAGCGGGATCGCGCGGAGCGGGCGGGCCGGGACGGGCGGGCCGGGACGGGCCGGTATCGAGGGAGCTCGGGACAGTATCGGGGCGGTGCTCGATGTGCTCACGCCGTGTCCAACGCCGCCGAGCCGGAGGCGGGAACGAGCCGCACCCCGCTTTCACCCCCTGCGAGCAGCACGGATACCCGTCCGAGCGAAATGTCCGGCTCGAACGGCGCAAACCGCCGGAAACAGGTGTGGCCCGAGTCCGCAGACTCGGGCCACACCGTGCAGTAGCGGGGACAGGATTTGAACCTGCGACCTCTGGGTTATGAGCCCAGCGAGCTACCGAGCTGCTCCACCCCGCGTCGGTAGACCTCACTCTACGCCACGCGGAGCGGGCTCCCGACCACCGGACCGGGCGCCCCGGTGATCAGGACGGACGACGGCGCAGGCGCGTCGTCAGATGGTGCTGCAGGGGCTGGCCGACCGCCGCCATGTCGTGGACCACGGTCAGCTCCCCGGCGTCCAGGGAGTAGTGGCGCCGGGTGCCGGTGACCTCCTTGGCCAGCGGGGTGAGGGCCACGGCCCTGGTCTCGATCTCGAAGCCGGTGCCCGACACCCGGCCGACGTACGTCTCGACGATGCCGGTCGGGTGCGCCAGTACGACTTCCAGCGAGGCGTCCGGCGTCACGCGCCACCAGCCGGTCTCCCGGCTCGCCGGGCGGACCGGGGCCCCGGCGGCGTCGATCAGCCACGCGCGGGCCTCGTAGTGGAGGAACGGACGGCCGTCGTGGCTGAAGTCGACCTCCTGCTCGTACCGGAAGTTCTGGTCGAGGGTGGGGTACTGGCCCTGCCCGCGGCCGTGCCAGCGGCCGAGCAGCGGCAGGACCGGCTCCAGCAGCGGGTGGGGGGCGGGGCCGTCGCCCTGGACGTGGCTGTCGGGATAGGGATTGCCCCGTACCGGTTCGAACATGTTCACCCTGCTCGTCTGTGGGAGTCACTGTGCCGCGCGAACGCAGTATGACCCAGGCGGGGGCCCCGCCCGGACGACTGGCCGCGTAGCGGGCGAGGCTGCCCGGCCGTCAGGAGGCGGGGGAGTCGGGGTGGGGGCGGGCCGACAGCGGGGTGGCGAGCTCCTCCAGGGAGCGGCCCTCTGCGGCGACCGCGTAGAACACGGCCACCACCCCGGCCGCGACCATCAGCGAGGCCCCGATGCAGAACGCCAGCACCGCGTCGGAGACCACGCCGCTGGAGGTGAGGCTGGCGAAGATCAGCGGGCCCGAGATGCCGCCCGCAGCCGTGCCGATCGCGTAGAAGAAGGCGATCGCCATCGCACGGGTCTCCATCGGGAAGATCTCACTGACCGTCAGGTATGCCGAACTGGCTCCGGCGGAGGCGAAGAAGAGCACCACGCACCAACAGGCGGTCATGGTCAGGGCGGTGAGCTGTCCGGCGCCGAAGAGCCAGGCGGTCCCGAAGAGCAGCAGCCCAGACAGGATGTACGTGCCGGAGATCATCGGCCGGCGGCCCACGGTGTCGAACATGCGGCCCAGCAGCAGTGGGCCGAGGAAGTTGCCGAAGGCGATGACGGCGAAGTAGTAGCCGGTCACGCCGCTGGAGACGTCGAAGAACCGCACCAGGATGGAGCCGAAGCCGAAGGTGATCGCGTTGTAGAGGAAGGCCTGCCCGACGAAGAGGGACAGGCCGAGGACGGCCCGGCGCGGGTACGACCGGAAGACCGTCTTCGCGATCTCGCCGAAGCCGATGCTGTGGTGCTGCTGCACGGTGATGGCCTCGTCCACCTCGGGCAGCGGACGGCCCTTCTCCGCCTCCACCTGCCGTTCGACGTCCGAGACGAGCTCCTCCGCCTCCTCGGCCCGGCCGTGGATGAACATCCAGCGGGGGCTCTCGGGGACGTGGCGCCGGACGAGCAGGATGACCAGGCCGAGCACGACGCCCAGGGCGAAGGTCAGCCGCCAGCCCAGCCACGCCGGGAAGATGTCGGTGTCCAGGGCGACGACCGAGAGCAGCGCGCCCGCCACCGCACCGAGCCAGAAGCTGCCGTTGATGATCAGGTCGACGCGGCCCCGGTACTTGCTGGGGATCAGCTCGTCGATCGCGGAGTTGATGGCCGCGTACTCACCGCCGATGCCGAAACCGGTGAGGAAGCGGAAGAGGAAGAACCACCAGGGGGAGAAGGACACGGCGGTGAGCGCCGTGGCCGCCAGGTAGACGCCGAGCGTGATCATGAACAGCTTCTTGCGGCCGAAGAGGTCGGTCAGCCGGCCGAAGAACAGCGCTCCCGAGCAGGCGCCCGCCACGTAGAGGGCGGCGGCCACACCGGTGACCTGGGCGTCGGTGATCGACAGGCCGCTGCCGTCCTCGGAGAGCCGGCTCGCGATGTTCCCGACGATGGTGACTTCGAGCCCGTCGAGGACCCAGACGGTCCCCAGCCCGATCACGATCATCCAATGCCACCGGGACCACGGCAACCGGTCCAGCCGCGCCGGAACCTTCGTGGTGACCGTCCCCGCCTTCGACCCCGTCAATTCGGACATGCACCACCGTGTGCCCACGCCGACGCACGGCAAACCGCCGCCCGCGCCGCCGCGGACGCCTTCCCCCGGCCGCCTCCCGTGCCGCGTGGCATGCTCGAAAGGTGAAGAGCGACGCCGCCCGCCCTGGCGACGGCCCCGTGCCAGAGGCGCTCGCACTGTCCGGGGTCGTCGCCAGGCTGCGGTCCGAGATTGCGGACCTGGAGGGCGTCGTCGCGACCACCGCCGTCGTGGAGCGCGCCAAAGGCGTCCTGATGGCCCGGACGGGCGTGTCGGCCGACGCGGCCTACGACACCTTGATGGAGAACGCCGCCCGGCGCGGCCGGACCCTCCTGGAGGAGTGCTGGATCACGCTGGGCCGGACCGGCGTGCGCCGGCCCCCGCTGCCCTGCCCGCCCCTCGCGGTGATGCCGGCCGCACCCGGCGGGGCCCGGGGGCGGCGCGACCCGTCGGCGCCGCCCCGTACCGGCGGCCGCGACGCCGCACGGCGCGCCGCGCTGGCCGGGCTGGCCGCGGGCCTCGCCACCGTGCGGGGCCCCGACGACGCGGCGAAGCTCCTGCGGGCCGTCCTGGGCCGAGAGGCGGGGGTGGACGCCGTGATCGTCTACGCGGCCCTCTCCGGCGGGGGCCTGGAACTGGTCGGCCACGCGGGCATCGACGAGGCACTGGCCGACCGGTGGCGCCACGTCCCGCCGATGCGCGGGGGCGCGGCCCGGCGGGCCGTCCAGGACGGCCGCGCCCGGTGGCTGGAGGAACCGGAGCAGGACGCCGACCCGCACCCGCCCGTCGGCGGTCCGCCCGACCGGTGGGCCTCGCGCGCCTGGCTCCCCGCCGAGGGCGACGGTTCGGCCCGTGCCGTCGTCGGCTTCCTGCGCACCTGTCGGGGCACCTTCGAGCCGCCCACCCGGCGGCTGCTGGAGCGTGCGGTACGGATGTGCCGCCCCGCCCTGCGCCCCGCGCGCCCCGCCTCCGGGACCGGCGCGGGCCGCGCGGCCGTGGACGCCGTCCAGCGAATCCTCGACGCACTGCCCGGCGCCGCCGTCCTGCTCACCCCGGTGCGCACGCAGACGGGGGAGGTGGCGGACTTCCGCATCGACGCGGCGACGCCCGGCGCGGTCGACGCGGCCGGGCGCCGCGGCAAGGAGCTCGTGGGCCGACACGTCCTGGAGACCTATCCCGCCGTGGCCGGCAGTGCGCTCTGGGAGGGGTACCTGGACGCCCTGACCACCGGCACGGCGTACGAGGGGGAACCATCCACCCCCCGGGAGGGGGCCGCCGCCGACCTCCCGGAGCGGTCCGTCCACTCGGTCCGCGCCACCCGCCTGGGGGACGCGCTCGTCGTCTCGTGGGTGCGCCACGACACCGGCGAGCGCGAGGCGCGCCGACTGGCCGACATGCAGCGGCTCGGCAACCTCGGCTGGGCCGGGTGGAACCTCACGGCGGGCACCGTCAGCTGGTCCGACCAGGTGTACGCCGTCTTCGACCGCGACCCGGCCCTCGGACCCGTCGGGCTCGGGGAACTGCCCCGCCATCCGGTGCCGGAGGACCGTCCGGGCCTGCTGGCGGCCGTCGAACGGCTGCTGGTCGCGGGAGAGGCCGTCGACCAGCCGTTCCGCATCGGCACCGCGCACGGGATACGGCACCTGCGGATCGTCGCCGAAGCACAGGTGGACAGCGACGGCGTACCCGTCGAGGTGCAGGGCTTCTTCCAGGACCTGACCGAACAGCGCGGCACCGAACTGGCCCTGCTCGCCAGCGAGCGCGCCAACCTCGTCCAGCGCGGCATGCTCCAGGCGGAACACGCGCTCGCCGCCCGGCTCCAGGACACCCTGCTGCCGATCCCCGAACAGTCACTGGAACTGGCCGGTCTGCGCGTCGACGTCGCCTACGTGCCGGCCGACAGCGGTGTGAACGTGGGCGGAGACTGGTACAGCGCCATCGAACTCCCGGACCGCAGCGCGCTCTTCGTCGTCGGGGACGTCGCCGGACACGGCCTGGCCGCGGTCGGGACCATGGCCCAGCTGCGGTTCACCACGAAGGGGATGACCGTCACCGGATCGCCTCTGCCGGAGGTCCTGAGCCGACTCAACCACCTCCTGCTGCACACCTCTTCGGAGCCGGCCGGGGCCACCGCCACCATGGTCATGGCCCGCTACCAGCCCTGGGACCGCCGACTGGTCTGGGTGCGGGCCGGCCACCTGCCGCCCCTGCTCGTCCGCGGCGGCGAGGCCACCTTCCTGCCGCAGCCCGGGGGCAGGCTCCTCGGCGCCGTCTTCGACTCCGCGTACGGCCAGGCAGTGATCGACCTGCTGCCGGGGGACCACCTGCTGCTCTACACGGACGGCCTGGTCGAGGAGCCGGGCGAGGACATCGACGACGGGCTCGCCCGGCTGGCCGCATCCGCGGCCGGGCTGCTGCGGGACGGCCTCGGCGACACGCTCGGCCGTTCCCTCGCGGCGCTGCGGCCGGGCCACCGCGATGACATCTGCGTCCTGGACGTACACGTACCGCCCGACGCGGCGCCCGCCGCACCGCCCGGGGCGTGACGGGCAGATGCCGGACGGGCCGACCCGTCGCCGTGCGACGCGTCGGCCCGTCCGGCCCGCCTTGTCCGTCCGACTCGACGGCTCAGCGGCTCAGGTGTTGAGCAGCCGGTTGATGAGCGAGCGGTAGGCCTGGAGCGCCAGCCTCAGGTCCTCCGTGGCCACCTGCTCACCGCGGTCCCACTGCTTCTCCAACCCGTTCCTGTGCTCGGACAGGGTGCCGGCGAAGGCCTGCATCACCTCGGCCACCAGGGTGTCCGCCGACCGGACCGCCTCCCGCGGGTCGTCCACGAACCGCCCCTGGATCTCGCTCCACGTGGTGCGGTAGCCCTCCGCCTGCGCCGCGCCGAGGAGCGGCTCGGAGTCGGTGGTGGCCTCCCGCCCGGCGCCCGGCCGGCCGTCACCGTCGGCGCCGTCGGCCGGGGAGCCGTCGGCCGCGCGGCCCGTCCCGGTGTCCTCGGGGCGGTAGTCCTCGTCGCGGGTGGCCTCGCCCGGATAGACGGCCGGCCCGCGTGCGCCTTCGTCCGGGACGGAGGCCGTCTCGCCGGCCGCGGTCCCGTCCGGGTAGGCCGCCGATTCACGGGCGGTGTCGTCGGGGTAGGCGGCGGGTTCGCCCACGGCCTCGTCCGGGCGGGCGGACGCGTGCCCGCCGCCCGACGGCGCCGGACGGGCCAGGTCCTGCGTGGTCAGGGCCGGCTCGGACGTACGGTCCGCGTTCTCTTCGGGGGTGTGCATGTCATCGGCTCCTCTGGTCGGAGAGCAGCTCCTCGAACAGGGCGCGGTAGTGCACCATCGCCCCGCGGAGCTCCTCGGTCGTCACCTGGTCCTCGCCGCTGCGCACCTTGACGTCATGGGCGGCCCGGTACTGTTCGAGCGTGCGTCCGTGCTCCACGGACAGGTCGCGGACCTGTCCGCTGTACCCGTCGGTGGGGTAGCCGCGCTCGCCCATCAGCCGGGTCACGAGCTCGTCCGCCTCGACGACCGAAGCCTCCGGCCGATCGACGAACTGCTGCTGGACCCCGTTCCACTCCTGCGCGTACTGGTGTCGGCGCTCGGCCGACAGCTCCTTGATGTCGAGGCCGTCGTGCCGCTGCTCACGGGCGCGCAGGTCCCGCTCGGCGGCCTTCCTGCCGCCCTCCTGCTCGACCGTGCGCTCGTACTCCGGACCGAACCGCTCGCGCAGGTGGCGTCGGCGCGCCAGCATCCACAGCAGTGCGGTGAGGGCGAGCACCACGACCGCCGCCACCACGATCACGGCTATCAGTGCGTTGGTTGACATCCTGGCCTCCGTCCGGGGGCTCTTCGTATTCGTTCACGCGGCTGCCCGCCCCTCCGCACCACAAACCCGCACGCCGCCGCGCGTGACCGGTGGTGACCGCAGGGTTTGAACGCGTCGTCACCGAGCACGCGCCGGGTGACCGGATCACCAGGCACAGGAAGGACGTGGCATGGCCGCGGACAAGCAGCAGCAGGGCGATGTCGTCGCGCTGATCCTCGACGACCACCGGACCATGGAGGACCTGTTCCGCCGCATGCGGAGCGTGGAGGCGGACCGGGCGGGCGCCCTCGCGGAGTTCTCCGCCCTGCTCGTCGCGCACGGCGAGGCCGAGGAGGCCGAGGTCTACGGCGCGCTGAAGCGGTTCAAGGACGTGGACAACGAAGAGGTGGAGCACGGGAGCGAGGAGCACACCGAGGGGAACAAGGCGCTGCTGGCCCTGCTCGAAGTCTCCGAGGTGGGCTCCGACGAGTGGGACGCGCGGCTGGAGGACCTGGTCAAGGCGGTCTCCCACCACCTCGACGAGGAGGAGCGGACGATCCTCAACGGCGCCCGGGAGGGTGTTCCCGACGACCGCAGGGTCGAGCTGGGTGCGGCGTTCCTGCGGGAGCGCAAGAGGCTGCTGGCGGCCGACTGCGGCAGCGTCGAGAACGTCCGGCGCCTCGTGGGCGCCTGACGCGGACGGCGTCCGTCACCGGGGCCGGGACGGGATACCGCCGGCGCCGCGGCGCTGGCAGACGACCGGGAGCCACCTGACCGCGCCGCGGACACCCGACGGGCAGGTGACGGGCCCCGTGGACGGCGCCGGCCGATCCGGCGCCCGCGCCCCGCGGTGAAGCGCGCGTCCGCTGGGCAGGACACAAGCATGGACAAGCCCGCGGCCGGAGGCCGGAACCTGCGGGAGCGGCTCGGCTCGACGCTCTTCAGCCGGGTGGCCGGCCCGTCGGGCCCGGCCAACCGGGCCCGCATCCACACCGCTCCCGGGCCCCGCTGGTTCGGCCCCGAACGGCCCATCCGCAGGGTGCACGGCGACGCCTCGATGTTCATCGGCGGCCTGAGCGCGCTCCTGCTCCAGTCCCTGCACCCGCTCGCCATGGCGGCCGTCGCGGCGCACTCCGGCTTCCGCGGCGATCCGTGGGGACGGCTCCAGCGCACCAGTACCTTCCTGGCCGTCACCACCTACGGCACCGCGCAGGACGCGCAGCTCGCCGTGGACCGGGTCCGCGCGGTGCACGAGCGGGTACGCGGCACCACCGCGGCGGGGGAGCCGTACCACGCGGGCGACCCCCACCTGCTGGGGTGGGTGCACGCGGCCGAGGTCGACAGCTTCCTGCGGGCGCACCAGCGGTTCGGCGCGCACCCCTTGGACGCGGCAGCCTGCGACGCCTACGTCGCGGACACCGCGCGGGTGGCGAAGGCCCTCGGAGTGGCGGACCCGCCCCTGGACCGGGCCGGGCTGACATCACTGCTGGGGGAGTACCGGCCGGAGCTGCGGGCCACGCCCGAGGCCCTCGACGCGGCGCGCTTCATCCTGCGCCACCCGCCGCTGCCGCTGCCCGCCCGGGCCCCGTACGCCCTGCTCGCCGCGAACGCGGTCGCCCTCCTGCCCCCGTGGGCGCCCGCCATGCTGGGGCTGGAGCCCGCGACCGG
Organism: Streptomyces sp. NPDC058674; assembly: GCF_042716505.1. Classification (NCBI taxonomy): domain Bacteria; kingdom Bacillati; phylum Actinomycetota; class Actinomycetes; order Kitasatosporales; family Streptomycetaceae; genus Streptomyces; species Streptomyces sp. NPDC058674. Next base: position 45,850 of record NZ_JBHXSC010000021.1, on the reverse strand, counting down.
CCCGGGGGCGGCCTGCGTACGCCTGTCCGGGCACGCCGTGACGCGCACGATCCGGTGGGCGATGGCGCCGCCTCCTAGGCGTGCTCCGGGATGAACGGCAGGTAGTCCCCGTCCGGCCCGGACGGGATCACCGTATAGCTCGCCTCGGGCAGCTCGTTCCACACGCCGGGAAGGTCCCCCAGGGGTTCGGACACCACGATCCGGGTGTCGTCGGAGACCTCCTGGAGGTAGTCCACCTCCGGGTAGAGGTGCCGTACGGTCTCGGCCCTGCTGCTGTAGAACAGCGACCGGGACCGCCCCTGGCTGGAGTACCGGAAGGCCCACACCCGCTCGCCGTCGCTGACCGCCACCGTCATCTGCAGGGGTTCGGGTACTCCGTGCTCCTTGCCCAGCCGCTCCACCAGGCCGGCCATCCGGGCCACCGCGCCCGGCACGTCCTGGTCGAGGCCGAACGTGACGGCCAGGTAGAACATCACCTCGGAGTCGGTGGAGCCCTCGATCGACGGGAACAGCGCCGGGTCGACCGCCATGCACAGGTCACGCTGGAGCCGCTGGAAGTCCGCGATCGCCCCGTTGTGCATCCACAGCCAGCGACCGTGCCGGAAGGGGTGGCAGTTGGTCTGCTGGATCGCCGAACCGGTCGAGGCCCGCACGTGCGCGAAGAACAGCGGGGAGCGGACGTGCGCGGAGAGCTCGCGCAGATTGCGGTTGTTCCAGGCGGGCCCGATGTCCCGGAAGATAGCGGGGGTGCCGTCCCCGTCCGTGCCGTACCAGCCGATGCCGAAACCGTCGCCGTTGGTCGATTCGACGCCCATCCGGGCGTGCAGGCTCTGGTTGATCAGCGAGTGCTCCGGTTGGTAGAGCAGGGCGTCCAGCAACATCGGCGACCCCATGTAGGCCAGCCAGCGACACATCCGCACCATCCCCTTCTCGGCCTTCTCCGAGCCTAACGCGGGCGGGTCCGGCGTTCTTTCCGACGGGGCCGTGCCCTGCGCCGGTGAATCATTGCGCCCGGTCGGGTGACGCGGGGCGCGCGGGCTGGCGCGGCCCGGCCGGGCGCGCTAGACCGGCGACATCGTACGTGCCCCGAACGGGCCGGTCTGGAAGAGGTGTCTGCATGATGCGACGTACGGCGACGGCGGCAGGAGCCGTGGCGGCGGCCGCGGCGCTCGCGCTCTCGGTGCCCGGCACCGCCCACGCGGCCCACGGGCTCCTGGTCATCGACGGCGCGGCCCACCTCGACCCGGGCGGCTGCTACCCGCTGGGCGACTTCGCCCCGCCCGTGGTGTCGAACCACACGGACTCGGTCGTCGCGCTGTGGTCCGGGGACGACTGCTCGGGGCGGGTCGAGCGGCTGATCGAACCGGGAGAGACCCACCGGCCTCAGGGCAACAGGAGCGTCTTCGTCCCCTGACACCGGCCGCCGGGGCCGACGCGCACGGCGGGATCGGCGGATCGCGGGATCAGCGGATCGGCGTTTCCGCGTGCGCGGCGGCCCGCGGGTGGGGGACGGTGGACCTGCCCAGGCCCGCTGGCGCATCTGAGGAGGCCCTCCATGAACTGGACGCTCGAAGTCGTCCCCGTTCCCGTCACCGACATGGACCGTGCGAAGGAGTTCTACGCCGACAAGGTCGGCTTCAAGGTCGACCTCGACGACGAGGTCGCCCCCGGCATGCGCGTCATCCAGCTGACCCCGCCCGGTTCGCGGTGTTCGATCGCGATGCTCCACGGGATGCCCGCGGCGCCCGGCATGCGGGCGATGGAGCCCGGCACCCTGCAGGGCCTCCAGATCTGCGTGACCGACATCGAGGCGGCCCGCGCGGAGCTGGTGGACCGCGGCGTGGACGTATCGCCGGTCCGCCACGTCGGTGCGACGGGATGGGAGGACGGCAAGGGCGACACCTGGAACTCGTTCATGTCCTTCGAGGACCCGGACGGGAACGGCTGGGTGGTCCAGGAGGCCCCGTCGGAGCTGGCGGAGCGCTGAGCGGTCGAACGGGCCGGGCCGGGCGGATCGATCCGCCCGGCCCGGCGGCTCAGCCGAGCGGCCGGCGGGCCTCCTCGCGCACCTGGAGCGTGGTGGCCGCGATCTTGTCGAGGTCCACCGAGCCGGGACTCTGCCGCGCGGTCTCGGGGGTGACGACGGCGACCGACGCCCCCGTGTTCTCGTCCGCCCAGGCACACATCGGCAGGGTGGTGGTGGCGCCGTCCTGCGAGGAGGTCAGGACCTGGCAGGTCACCGTGATGCCGGAGCCGGCCGGCGTGATCTCCCTGGCGGGGACCGCGAGCGTCGCGCCCTGGCTCTCCGCGGCGCCGTCCATCATCTTCCTGCGGGCACTCGCGGGGTCCTTGAACTGGCCGTACATGCCCGAGAGGACCAACGCGCTCAGCTCCTCGGCAGATCCGGCCGTGTACTGGCCCACCGCCGGCTTCGGAGCGCGGATCTTCGGGTCGTAGGTCCCGTCGAGGGCCGCCTTGCCCTGGGTCTGCGACAGGTCCTGAGCCAGCGTGAACCTGCCGTCGAGCATCGTCTGCGGCACGGTCAGCCGGTACCGGGCCTCGGGGAAGCCGGATCCGCTCGCCACGTCCTGCGCGTCCATGAGGACGTTCACGGAGAAGCCGATCAGGCACAGCCCCGCCAGCGAGCCCGCGACGATCCCGACCACCAGGCCGGTGCGCCTCTTGCGCGGTGGCGGCGCCATCGGCGGCTGCGCCCAGCCGCCGTGGCCGGGCCAGGGCTGCGGCGGGTAGGCCTGCGGCGGGTACGGCGGCTGTCCGGGCCGGGGGGCGTACTGCTGTCCGCCGTGCGGAGGGGGTGGCTGCGGGGGCCCGTAGGAGCCGGGGGACTGCGGCGGCGGCATGGTCATGACCAGAACGCTACTTCAGCCCCGCCGGACCGGACCGGTCGGGCCCCGGACCTGCGCGGACGGAGCTGCGCGGACCAGCCTTCGGCGGTGCTCGGCGGCGCTCGGCCGGCCGGGCCGGCGCGGGGGCCCACCGGCCGGCCCGGTCAGCCGAGCACGTCCAGCACGCGGTCCGGCGTCAGCGGCAGGCCGCGCAGCCGCCTGCCCGTGGCGTGGCAGAAGGCGTTGCCGATCGCGGCGGCCGCACCGGTGATGCCGATCTCGCCGATCCCCTTGCTGCCCATCGGGTTGAGGTGCTTGTCGTGCTCGTCGATCCAGTGCGCCTCGACGTCGGGCACGTCGGCGCTGACCGGCACGTGGTAGGCCGCCAGGTCGCTCTCGGCGAAGTCCCCGTGGACGGGGTCGACCGTACTGTGCTCCGTCAGCGCCATGCCCACGCCCATCACCATGGCGCCGACGAACTGGGAGCGCGCCGTGACCGGGTTGAGGATCCGCCCGGCCGCGAAGACGCCGAGCAGCCGGTGGACGCGCACCTCACCCGTCACGGTGTCCACCCGGACCTCGGCGAACTGCGCGCCGAACGCGTGCCGGGCGTACGGGGACCTCTGCCCCGCCGACTGCGTCGTGTCCGCCGACGCGGACAGGCCCCGGGCGGGCAGTGGCCCCGGGTGGCCGGCCACCCGCGCCGTCAGCGCCTCGCACGCGTCGTGCACGGCCCACCCCCAGGACGCGGTCCCCGACGAACCCCCGGCCAGCGGGGCCGGGGGCAGGCCGGTGTGCCCGATGACCACCGTGACGGCGTCCAGCGGCACGTGGAGGGCGTCGGCGGCCACCTGGGCCAGGACGGTGCGCGCCCCGGTGCCGATGTCGGTGGCGTTCACCTCGACGAGGTACGACCCGTCGGGCCGGGCATGAGCCCTGGCGGAGGAGGGCGCGATCAGCACGGGATAGGTCGCGGCGGCCACGCCGACGCCGGAGAGGACCGGCCCCTCCCGGCGCGGTGCCGTGCGCAGGGACGCCCAGCCGAAGCGCTCGGCGCCCTCCCGGAGACACTCCACGAGGTGCCGGCTGCTGAAGGGGCGGCCGCTGTCCGGCTCGGTCGCCGGCTCGTTGCGGACCCGCAGCTCGACGGGGTCGATCCCGAGCGCGTCGGCCAGCTCGTCCATGGCCGATTCGAGCACGTACATGCCGGGGGCCTCTCCGGGGGCGCGCATCCAGGACGGCGTGGGCACGTCCAGGGCGACGGCCCGGTGCGTGGTGCGGCTGTCCGGGACGGCGTACATGACGCGGCCGGGGACGGCGGCCTGCTCGACGAACTCCCGGACGCGGGAGGTGTGCGTGGTGACCTCGTGCACCAGCCCGGTGAGCGTGCCGTCCGGGCGGGCGCCGAGACGGATGCGGTGCAGCGACGGCGCCCGGTGCCCGACCACCGCCGGCAGGTGGCGCCGGGGCAGGGCCAGGGTGACGGGGCGGCCGGTCTGGCGGGTGGCCATGGCGGCGAGCACGACATGGGGGCGGGGCGTGCCCTTGCTGCCGAATCCGCCGCCCACGTGTTCGGAGACGACGGTGACGCGGTCCTCCGGCAGGTCGAACAGGCCGGCGAGCGCGGAGCGGACCGCCCCCGAGCCCTGACTGGAGTCGTACACCGTGAGGTGGCCCTCCGCGGCGTCCCAGACGGCGGTGGCGGAGTGCGGCTCCATGGGGTGGTTGTGCAGCGGCGGCACCGTGTACGTGCAGTCGATCCGGACGGGCGCGGCGGCGAGGGCGGCGTCCGGGTCGCCCTGCTCCCGGTGCGCGGGGTGCCCGCCGTTCGCCTCCTGCGGCGTGTAGGCGTCCGGGTGGTCGGCGCGGAGCACGCTGTCGTGCTCCTCGGCCGCGTAGGCGACCCGTACGGCCGCTGCGGCCGCGCGGGCGGCCTCCGGGGTCTGCGCGACGGCCAGCGCGACGTACCAGCCGCGGTGCGGGACCGCGGTGTCCTGCAACAGCTGGAGGGTGGGGTCGTCGGAAGGGCCCAGCCGCGGGGCGTCGTGGGGGGTGAGGACGGCCAGCACTCCGGGGAGCGCGAGGGCCGGCGCCGTGTCCACGGACACGACGCGCCCCCGGGGGATCGTCGCCGGCACCGGCCAGGCGTGGGCGCAGTCGGCCGGGGCGTGGTCCCCGGCGTACCGGGCGGCGCCCGTGACCTTGTCCGGGCCCTCCGCCCGGTGGGCCGGGGTGCCGAGGGCGGCGTGCCGCATGGGAGCTCCTCTGGTGGTCGGGCCGTGTGTTGCGCTGGTGGCAGGTCGGGCCGTGCGTGGGCTACGGCGTGCGCGTGCGGGGCGGGGTGCCCGCGGGGCCGGCCAGCGTGGTGAGCGCGTCGACGGCGAGATTGGCGGCGAGGGCCACCTTGTAGCCGTTGTCGCGCAGGGGCCGGGCGGCGGCCAGCTCCGCCCGGACCGCCTCGCGCAGTGCCGCGGGGGTCGGTTCCGCCCCGGCCAGCAGGGCTTCGGCCGCGGTGGCGCGCCAGGGGCGGTGGGCCAGGCCTCCGAAGGCGAGGGAGACCCGCCGCACGCGACCGCCGTCGAGTTCGAGGACGGCGGCGACCGAGGCCAGCGCGAAGGCGTACGAGGCCCTGTCGCGCGCCTTGCGGTACAGCGAGACGGCCCCGCTGCCGGGGGCGGGCAGGACGACCGCGGTGACGATCTCCCCGTCGCGCAGGACGGTGTCCTGCTCCGGCCGCTCGCCGGGCAGCCGGTGGAAGGCCGCCGCGGGCACCGTACGGGCGCCGTCCGTTCCGTACAGCTCGATGTCGGCGTCGAGGGCGGCGAGGGCGACCGCCATGTCGGAGGGGTGGGTCGCGATGCACTCCTGCGAGTGCCCCAGGACGGCGTGGTCGCGGTGCAGCCCGTCGCGTGCGCCGCAACCGGTCCCCGGCTCCCGCTTGTTGCAGGGCTTGGAGACGTCCTGGAAGTAGGAGCACCGGGTGCGCTGGAGGAGGTTCCCGCCGGTGGTGGCCACGTTGCGCAGCTGCCCCGAGGCGCCCGCCAGCAGGGCCTGGGCCAGGACGGGGTAGCGGGCCCGTACGAGGGGGTGGGCGGCGATGTCGCTGTTGCGGGTCGTGGAGCCGATGCGGAGCGCCCCCGAGGGTGCCTCCTCCACGGCGGCGAGCGGCAGCCGTGAGATGTCGACGAGGACGGTCGGGCTCTCTACGCCCAGTTTCATGAGGTCCACGAGGTTGGTGCCGCCGCCGAGGTAGCGGGCGCCGGGCCGCCCGGCGTGGGCGGCGACCGCCTCCGCGAGGTCCGCGGCCCGGACGTAGTCGAACGGCTTCACGCGACCACGTCCGTCACGGCCTCGACGATGCGCGGGTAGGCGCCGCAGCGGCAGATGTTGCCGCTCAACCGCTCCCGGACCTCCGGGGCCGTCAGGGTGACGGGCCCGGGGTCGGCCAGGGCGTCGGCGTCGGTGGCGTGGGAGGGGTGGCCGGCCGCGGCTTCGGCGATGGCCCCGACGGCCGAGCAGAGCTGGCCCGGCGTACAGAAGCCGCACTGGAGGGCGTCGCGCTCCAGGAAGGCCCGCTGGAGGGGGTGTGCGGCGCCCGAGGGATCAGCCAGCCCTTCCACGGTGGTGACCTCCACACCGTCCTGGGCGACGGCGAGGAGCAGGCAGCTGTTGGCCCGGCGCCCGTCGACGAGCACGGTGCAGGCGCCGCACTGGCCGTGGTCGCACCCCTTCTTCGCCCCGGTCAGGCCCAGGTGTACGCGCAGGGCGTCGAGGAGGGTGACGCGGTGGTCCAGGTGCAGCACGTGTTCCGCGCCGTTGACCTTCAGGGCGACGCGGGACGCCGGGGGAGCAGTCGCCCCGCCCGGCTCCGGGGGGCCGCCGCCGGGGCCGGGGTCCTGCCGGGGGTCGGTACCAGCCGCCACCGCGACCTCCTTCACGCGTGCTTCCGCCACATCGGCCGTGTCCGCCAGACTGGTGCACTCCGCCGGCCACGGCATCCGCAGCGCGGCCGACCGGGCCGTGTCACGGGGCGGACGGCGGTACGGGCGCGGGCGCGGGTGTGGGCAGGGGCTTGCGCAGGGCCGACCTGCCCTGGTCCCAGGCGGCGCGCAGGTGGTCGGCGAGGCGGTCCTCCAGCAGGAGGGTCGCCGCGCACCCGAAGGCGACGTCCGCCTCCAGGTGCGGTTCGTCGGCCAGCAGGCCGCCGATGACCTCGTGGCGGACCACCTGCTCGTGGACGGCGTCCGCCTCCACGTGCTCGGCGTAGAAGTGTTCGGCCGCCGGTCCCGCTCCGCAGCGCCGCATGGCTGCGGCCAGGCGCCGGGAGCCGGGGGAGGAGGTCACCTCCACGCAGGCGAAGTGCCCGACGAGCGCCCCGCGCCGGGCCCGGTGCAGGCCGAAGAGGGACATCAGGTTGACGGTGGCCAGCAGGGGCGCGGGCGCCTGGTCGAGGTAGCACCCGTACGCGGTGTCGAGGCCGAGGTCCGCCATCAGATCGGCGAAGAGCCGCGCGTGGATGCGCTCGGGGTGCCCCGCGCCGAACTCGTCGTACTCGATGGCCACCATCGCGGCCTTGGCCCGCCCGGTCAGGCGCGGGACGACCCAGATGTGCGGGTCGGCCTCCTTGAGGTGGTAGAGCGACCGCAGCGCCGCGTACTCGCGCAGGTGCCAGAGTTCGCCCTCCTTCTCCAGACGGTGGCTGAGGCTGCCGCCCAGGTCGACCGGTTCGACGAGGAGCGGGGCGAAGGCCTCCTCCACGGATCGGGGGGCGTCGGCCAGGTCCGTCCGCAGCGCGTGCAGGAACCGGGCCTCCAGGGCCTGCCGCAGGCGGAGCAGGTCCGCGTCCCATTCGCGGTCGTCGCCGACGTCGCGGAAGCCCCGGTAGTGAAGTTCGTACAGCAGGTACAGGGCCAGCTGCAGGTCCTCGCCCCAGGGGTCGGCCCTCAGGACGGACGCGGTGGCGTAGGCGGGCGGCGCGCCGGTGCGCAGGGCCTCCACGACCGCGGCGGAGAGGCCGCCGCGGGGCTCGGCCAGTTCGGGGCCGCGGGCTGCGGAGGGGACGGTGCAGGTCGCGGCGGGGCCGACGGCGGCGGTGGCGGTGGCGGTCGGGCCGGCCCGGTTCATCGCGGGTTCCTGTCGTCGGGCGCGGGTGCGGGTGCGGGCGTCGGTGTGTGCGTCGGCGCGGCCGCGGGCGTGGGCGCGGTGCGTTCGCGGGGGCGGTGGCTGGTGTCGCACCAGGGGTAGGTGCGGCTGCGGCGGCAGGTGCAGACGGCGACCACGAAGCGGTCCGAGCGGGCCAGCGTCCCGTCCTCCCTGACGATCTCCACCGGGCCCTCCACCAGGACCGGCCCGGAGCGCTCTACGGACACCCGGCGGGCCTCCCGGCGCCCGGGCCCGGCCGGCTCGGGGCCGGGGGTGCGGTCAGTTGTTCCGGGCACGGATGATCACCAGCTCCTCCTGCTCGTCCCCGCTGTCGGCCAGGCCCCGGGCCTGCAGCCAGGCCCGGCGCGAGCGGAGTACCGGGCCCCAGGGCACCGAGGCGCGGGCGGTCACCTCTGCCGCCAGACCGGCCCGCTCCAGGTGGTCCAGCGTCTTCTCGGCCCCGCACATACCGGAGTGCACCATGAGCAGGACACCTCCGGGGCGGAGCAGGGCGGGGGCGTCGGCGCAGATCCGGTCGATGACGTGCCGCCCGTCCGTGCCCGCGTCCCAGGCCCGCTCCGGGCCGCGCGAGGGGATCCGGGCCTGGGGCGAGGGGACGTAGGGCGGATTGGCGAGGACCATGTCGAAGCGGCGGCCGCGCGTGCGGACCGCGAAATCGCCGTGCAGCACCTGCAGCGGCAACCGCTGTCGCAGGGCGTTGAGCCGGGCGGTGGCCACGGCGGGCCAGGACACGTCGACGGCGGTGACGCGGGCTCCCTCGGCGGCCGCGGCGAGCGCGAGGGCGCCCGTGCCGGTGCCGATCTCCAGGAGCTGCGTCGTCGGGCCGAGGTCTTCCAGAGCGAGGGCGTCCCTCAGGAGCCGAGTGTCGGCCTGCGGCCGGTACACCCCGGGCAGCGAGATGATCGCCTGCGTGGTCGTTCCCCTGGTCAGGGCGGTACTGGACAACGGTCACCTCCAGATCGGGACGCCTCCTGCGGCGCGCTCACGCCGTGGCATCCGTAGGGGGCGACTACCCCCGCCCGGGCCGGCCACTCCTCGCGCCGCCGATCTTCGCAGGGCGTGGCACGGGGCACGTGCGGTTACTGTCCCGCGGCGAGCGCCCGGCGGTGGAGGCACGCGGCGGTGGAGACGCCCAGGAGACAACAGGCGGGGGAGGGGCAGCACGCGCACGCGGCACGTGCAAGCGGTGCGGTGCGCCGGACGCCGCGTGCGCCGTGTGCAGACCTCGGCCGACCTGGAACGAGGAGCTCTACGCCGTCCACTCCACCCGGCAGGCGGCGGCGGAGGCGTACTGTGCCCCGTGCTCCTCCGGGGTGTTCGCGCCGAGCACACGGGCGGGGCGCGCCGCCGTCGTTCCGCAGGTGCCGTGTCAGACCGGCGCACGGAGGGCGAGCAGTAGGGTGGCAACATCCTGAGCATCAGTCAGGCGGACGAGTGACACATGGGGGTGGCGCCGTGGACACGGCGGGAATGGTGGAGATCGGCAGTGAGGCTGAGCTGCGGGAGCTGCTCGGTCCACCCACGGCGACTGCCGCGGGCAAGACGCGGACCTCACTGCACGAGCACGACAAGCAGTGGTTGGCGCGGTCCCCGTTCTGTCTGCTCGCCACGGCGGGGTCGGACGGCTGGTGCGACGCGTCGCCCAAGGGCGATCCGCCCGGCTTCACGCACGTGCTCGACGACAGGACGATCGCCATCCCGGACCGGCCGGGCAACCGCCGTGCCGACAGCTTCCACAACATCCTCGCCAACCCCCGGGTGGGCATCCTGTTCCTGATACCGGGACGCGGAGACACCCTGCGGATCAACGGCCGGGCACGGCTGGTCCGCGAGGCACCGTTCTTCGACCGGATGGTGGTCAAGGGACACCGACCCGTACTCGCTCTCGTGGTCGAGATCGAGGAGGTCTTCTTCCACTGCTCCAAGTCCCTGATCCGCTCCGCACTGTGGAAGTCGGAGAGCTGGCAGCCCGGAGCGGTCCCGTCCCGGGCGAGGATCGCGAAGAGCATCGAGCGCCCCGGTGAGGCACTCGAAGACCTGGAGCGCCACTACGGCCCGCAGTACGAAGAGCGCCTGTACCAGGGTTGAGTTCCTCCACCCACGCCCCGGGCTGCCGCGCGCACCGCCGTGTGCCAGGCTGGAACGAGAGCCAACCCGCGCCGGGTTCGCCCCGCGTGGGCCTGTCTATCCCCCCGGATGTCGCCATGACGAAGCGCCCCGCCCTCCGTACCGCACCGACCCTGCTCGCATGCGCCGCCCTCGGCGTCCTGCTGGTGTCTCCCGCCGCGCCGGCCTCCGCGTCCGGCCCGGCCGCGGCTCCAGCCCGCGCCGTCACCGGCGTCCAGGCGGCCACACTGTCGATACCCGCCATCGGTGTGTCCGGGCTGCCCGTGGTCCCGTACCCGGGCAGCCCCGACGACGCTCCGGGCACGCGTATCCAGGACCGGGGCGCGGCCGCGAGCCCGTACGGCCCCGCGGGCGGGGTCGGCCCCGGGGACGTGGGCAACTACATCGTCACCGGGCACCGCGTCACCGCGGGCGGCCCGCTGCGGGCGCTTCCGTCGCTGCCGGTCGGTGCGTCGGTGAACGTCACCGCCGACGGCGTGACCTACCGGTACACGATCACCACGACCCGGACCACGTCCTTCCGGTCCGAGGCGTCGAAGGCCGCGCAGCGCGCGGCGGTGCCGGGCTCACCGGGTGCCGTGCCCACCCGGGCGATGATCACCGTGACCACGTGCCTCACACCGGAGGACGACGCCGCGGGCAACTTCTGGCGGGACGCGCAGAACAACCCGGAACACCGCCTCGACAAGATCGGCGTCCTGACGGCCACGGAGCGCTGACCGGGGCAGCGCGTCCCGGCGCGGGGTGCGGTTGAGCTGCGGGACCGTTGTGGCGCATCCGGTCTTCGGCGCAGGCGCCCCGTCGGGGGCCGCCGTTTGTCAGCGTGACAGGAGTTCCGCCAGGAAGGCGTCGGCGTCGAAGAACTCGGAGCCCGGGGCTGCGACGGCGTACGTTTCGTCGAGGAAGCCGGCGACCGCCGGGGCGTCGACCATCAGGACCGCGCTCGTCCCGTCGGCGGAGTCGCGCAGCCCGATCCGGAGGGCTTCGCCGCCTTCCGTCCGGTGCGGACGGAAGGTGACGTCTCCTTCGCCCACGGGGTGGTGCAGCCCCTCGGCCAGCATCTGGCGGTCGAAGCACCAGTGGGGAAGGACGGTGTGCTCGGTGAAGAACTGGGCGCTCACCGCGAACGGGTCGGTGCGGTCGTAGGAGAAGCGGCCGAGGAGGGGGACGCCGCCCCCGTCGGCCGTGTGCAGACGGACGGCGATCAGGGCGGACACACGGGACAGCAACAGGGCCTCCGGGGGTGAGCTACACGGCCGACGCCCGTATTCCCCTTCTTCGGGCGGCCACACTGCTCCAACCGAACGAACCGCTTCGGGGGCGCTCGCCGGAGCCGGTGTGGTGACGGACCACGGCGTGGAGGCCGGCCGCGGGATGCGGCCGGCCTCCATGTGCGAACGCTCGTCACACGGCCGGCGGCTGTCCGGGCCGGACGTGGGACGGGTGGGGTGGTCAGACGGGCGTACCCGGGATCTCGGTGAAGCCGGGGGCGCACGCGGTGGGCAGGGTCGACGGCGTGAACGGCGTCCCGCTGGCAGTGGTGCAGCGGGCCTGGTGGAGCGTGCCGTCGCTGGACAGCAGGGTGATGAAGAGGTTGCCGGGGTCTTCCTCGGTGACCGCGACGGAGGTGTCGAAGGTGCACCTCGGCGCGCCGTCGAGGAGGCCGAGGTTGATCCAGACTCCGGGGTTGCGGCTGTCGTTGAGGAACGCGTGGCCCTGGCGGTCGGTCGCCGCGCGGAACACGGTCTCGAAGAGGCCGCTGCTGGAGTAGTCGACCACGGTGGAGCTGACGTCGCGTTCCGTCGAACATCCGCGGTTGTCCGACCCGGCCGGAGTGGTGGCGGGGGCCTTGGCGGGGGCCTTGGCCGGGGCACCCTTGGGGTCCGGGCCCTGAGCGGCCGCGGACGGTACGGCGAGTGCCCCCAGGAGCAGGGCTCCCGACAGAGCGGCGACGGTCCGCGCAACCCCAGCAAACGTCCTCATGTGCTTCCTTCCGGTGAGTGCGAGCCCGCCCCCCGACCCGCGGAGGGCGAGTTCATGGTGTCCGGGTCCGACCGGCGCCGATCCGCACCCCGTGGCAACCGGACCAGGCCGGGAAGCCGCTTGGGCGGAGGGATTTCAGAGGGACGGCGTCCGCGTCGGCCCGTGTTCGGAAGTGAACCTCCCACGCCCGGCACGCGGATATCCGTACACCGTTCCGAACCGTCACCCGCACGGGGTGCGGTGCGGAACCGAATGGACGCTTGGGCGACCCGGTGCTCGGAGAGCCGGTGGGCGAGGCACTCGCCGTGGCGCCCGGCGCCCGGTCCGCGATGCTTGAGCCATGCGCGCCGCCCGCCTGATCCGCATGGCCCTCCTCGTCCAGTCGAGTCCCGGCCTGACCGCCGCCGCCCTCGCCCGTGAACTGGAGGTCTCCGAGCGCACGGTGATCCGCGACGCGCAGGCACTGCAGGACGCGGGCGTTCCCATCCGGGCCGAGCGCGGCCGTACCGGCGGCTACCGCCTGGCGCCCGGCTACCGCACCCGGCTCACCACCCTCCGTCCCACCGAGGCGGAAACGCTCTACCTCTCGGGACTTCCCACGGCCCTGCGCGACCTCGGCCTGTCCGACGCCGCGGACGGGGCCCGGCTGAAGCTGGCGGCCACCATGCTCCCGTCCCTGCGCGCGGCGGCCGAGGCGTCGGCGCGCCGCTTCCACCTCGACGCGCCGGCCTGGTTCCGGGAGCCGTCCGCGCCCGAACTGCTGTCGGAGCTGGCGCGCGCCGTGTGGTCCGACCGCACCGTCGAGCTGGCCTACGCACGGCCGGGCCGGGACGGCGCGCCGCCCCGCACGGTCACCCGCCTGCTGGAGCCGTACGGACTCGTGCTGAAAGCAGGGGTCTGGTACGTCGTGGGCCGCCTCCCGGAGGAGTCGGCGGGGCGTGACGGGGGCTGGCGCACCTACCGCGTCGACCGGGTCACGGCGCTCGGCCCGGCCCCCGGCGGCGACGGGCCCTTCGACCGCGTCCCGGCCTTCGACCTGGCGGCGCACTGGCGGGCCCACTCCGCCAGCTTCGCCCGCGCCCTGCTGCGGGCGACCGTCACCGTACGCCTGACCGAGCGCGGTCTGCGCCGCCTGCCCGCCGCGGTGGACCCGGCCGGGGTCGCGGAGGCGCTGGCCTCCGCGACCGCACCCGACGCCGCCGGGCGCGTCACGCTCGACCTGCCGGTGGAGTCCCACGACGTCGCCTTCGGCCAACTGACCGGCCTGGGCGCGGACGTGGAGGTGCTGGCCCCGGCCGGCCTGCGCGTCCGCTTCCGCGAGCACGCGCGGGCCCTCGCCGCCCTGTACGGGACCGCGCCGGAGGATCAGCGGTAGTCGTCGGCCGAGCCCCCCTTCCCGCCGTACACCACGTCCTCGAAGTAGCCCCAGGCGTCCGGCCGACTGCCGTCCACGTCCCGTAGGCCGTAGGCCCGGGCGAGCTCCGCGCTGGAGGTGGACTTCCCGTTCCACCGGGCTGCCCGGTCCGGGTCGGCCGCGAGCGCGGCGACCCCGCGGGCGAGGTAGTGCGGCGACTCGGCGACGGCGAAGGCGGGCTCCCGGGCGACGGCGTCGCGCCAGTTCTCCTCGGACACGCCGAAGTGTCCGAGCATCTGCTCCGACCGCAGGAAGCCGGGGGTGACGGCGACCGCCGTGCCCCCGTACTCCGCCAGCTCCTCGCCCAGGCCGAAGGCGATCCGGATCGGGGCGTTCTTGGCGAGGTCGTAGTAGAGGTTCTCGCGGTAGCGGCGATTGGAGACCGCCGTGCCGTCGGTGACCTCCACGTGCAGCGGGGCGTCCGAGCGGACCAGGAGGGGGAGGGCGAGCGCCGCGGTGATCACGTGCGAGCGCACCCCCAGTTCCAGGATGCGCAGCCCGTCGGCGAGCGGCGTCTCCCAGCTCTTCTTGCCGAAGACGGAGTCGGAGAGCAGGTGCTCGCCGCCCCAGAGGTCGTTGACGAGGATGTCGAGCCGCCCCTGTTCCCGGTCGACGCGCTCGACGAGGGCCCGCACCCGGCCCTCGTCGAGGTGGTCGGTGGGAACGGCGATGCCGGTGCCGCCGGCCGCCGTGACCAGCTCCGCGGTCTCCTCGATGGTCTCCGAGGCCCGCCCGACCTCACTGACCCGCTCGCGCGTGGTGCGGCCGGTGACGTACACGGTGGCGCCGGCGCGGCCCAGCTCGACGGCGAGGGCCCGCCCCGCCCCGCGGGTGGCGCCGGCGACGAGCGCGATCCGGCCGCGGAGCGGGGATTCGGTACGGACGCGCCGGGTGCCGGTGTCCAGGTCTGCGCCTGCACCTGTGTCTGTGCCTGTGTCTGTGTCGTTTCGCATGTCACCACCGTCCACGCCAAAGGTGACAGTCCACGTCACCTTTTCCCGAGCGCCCCGAAGCTTTTCCCGCCCACCCCGGAGGGGGACGCGTCGTCGGGCGCCCGTCGGCCGGTGCACCGCTCAGCGGCGGTGGATGCGCTCGACGCCGTACCACCGGGCCACGCACGCGGCGACCCAGTCGCGGTCCTGGCTCCGCGTGAAGAAGGGCTCGGCGAGGCTGGCGATGTGCAGGGGCCGGTAGCCCACGTCGGCGGCGCCCCGGGCGGTCTCGGAGCGGATGCGCGCGTCCTGGGCGTCCCAGGCCGCGGAGCGGGCGACCGTGGCGGTCGTCAACCGCTGGACGGTGGGGACGAGCGCGGCCGTCGAGACCAGCGCCAGGCAGCCCGCCGCCAGGGCGCCGGCCGCGAGGACCGCGTCCGTGCGGCCGGCCGGGAGCCGGCGGCCGCCCCGGGCGCCGAACAGCGCGTCGTAGCCGCACAGCGCGCGGCCGCCCCTGGCGCCGAGCAGTGCGCCGTAGCCGCACAGCGCCAGCTCCATCGGCACCAGGTAGCTCGTCCAGGCGCGGGCGTACGTCCACCCGCTCGGGCCGTACCCGCTGCGCAGGCCCACCACCACGGCGAACGAGCCGAGCACCACCACGGGCACCGGGAGCAGCAGCAGAGCGACCAGCGTCTTGCGCGGGACCGGACGCCCCGGCTCCCGCCGTGCGGAGCCCGGCCCGCGGAGCCCGCTCGCCAGGCCGAGCAGGACACCCGCGGCGGCGGCTCCGAGATAGGCCCACTGGCCGGTGACGGAGCCCCACATGTGCAGCCAGTCCTGCGCGGCGCCCCCGAGCTCGCCCGCGGAGAGCGGGGACGCCTTCTCCGGCTGCTGGGACCGGCGCCACCGGGCGCCCGGTGAGGTGTAGAGCACGACCAGACCGCAGAGGAGGCCGGAGCACCACAGCAGACACCAGGTGAACGGACGCCGGCTCCGCGCCAGGCCGAGGCGCGGCAGGGAGAGCAGCCCGACCCCGGCGGCCAGCAGCCCGCTGACGAGCGCGAACGGCTCGCTCAGTGTGCCGAGTGCGAAGGCGGTGAGGAAGGCCGAGACGAGGCCGGCCGCACGGACGTCGGCACGGGGATGGGGGACCGTCCGGACGGCCAGCAGGAGCGCCCACAGGCCGATGACGCTCGGCAGCGTGTGGGAGATCGTGGCGGGGGCCCACAGCAGCACCTGGTAGCTGCGGGTGCCCCCGAAGTAGATCAGCGCCTGGACGACGAGGGCGCAGGCGGTCAGCACGAGGACGCGGGGCCGCCCGCCGAGGAGCCGGACGAAGTGGCACCCCAGCAGCACCAGTGCGGCGGTGAAGGCCACGGCGATGACCGTCGGAAGGATCTTGGTCCCGGCCGGCCCGCCGCCGTAGACGACACCGCTCAGGAAGGCGTTGGCGATCCGGCCGTTCTGGGTCAGGTAGAAGTCGGACGTGATGCCGAGGACCCCCAGGTCACGGGCCTTCCACGCGGCGCACCAGTCGTCGGACGTGGGTCGTACGTACAGACCGAGGAAGCACCCGACGGCGATCAGGGCTCCGGCCGCCGCGACGAGCGTCGCCCCGGCCGCCGGGAGCACCCCGCGCAGGAGGGGGCGGCGACCGGATCTCCGGCCCGCCGCTGAGGGAGGGGGGCGGACGTCCTCGTCCTCGTCCTCGACCGCAGCAGTGCTCATTCGCCACCCCTTCGCAGCGGGTCCGGACCGCAGGGCCGGCGCGGGTGCTCGCCGACCGCGGTGATCCCACGGCCCGCGAGCACCCATGATGTGCACGGTTCGCGGGCACCGGCATCCCGGGTGCGCCAGGCCGGGGACGCCGGCCGGGGACGCGGAGGCGGCGGCGCGGCTGCCGCCGGGCGGGCCGCGAGCAGGACCCGGCCGCCCGAACGACCCGCTCACCCGGGCGGCGGGCGTTCCGTGGCGGCCTCCGCACGGCTCTCCCAGGATGGGGAACCGGGGTCCGCTCGTGCGGGCCCTGCGGAGGGAGTGGCCATGCCCGGAGTCCGGCTCGGCCGTTGGGCGGCCGTCACGGCGGTCCTGGCGGGCGTCGCCGTCCCCCTGTGCGCCGCGGGCCAGGAGGGCGGGCGGCCTTCCGGCGAACCGCGGCCGGTACTGGTCCGGCCCGTGGGCCACCAGAGCCGCGGCGAGGCCGAGGGCCGGTACGCGCCCCAGCCGATGGCCGCCGTTCCCGCCGTCGGCCTCCTGTCCAACGCGACGGCCGCCGAAGGCGTCCCGCCCTCCCTCGCGACCGGCGCGCGGTACGTCGCCGGGAGCAACGTCCTGCGCCTGGCCTCCGGCCGGTGGATGTTCCTCCCGACCGCCAGGACGGCGGCGACCGTCGTCGCACCCGACCACCTGCCGGCCTGGTGGCAGATCGCCCGGAGCCGCGCCTGGCTGGCCTCCGGCCGCATCCCGGGCAGGTCGCCCGCCCAGCGCACGGCGGCCGAGCGGGCCCTCCTGGCCATGCGCGCGCTGCTCCGGCCGAACGGCGCCATGGCGGCGGGGTGGAGTCCCGGCTGGAAGTACTCCTGGCCGCGCGACTCCAGCTTCGCCTCCGCCGCGTTCGCACGCACCGGACACGACGCCGAGGCCTACCGGATCCTCCGCTACAGCGCCGCGACCCAGCGCGAGGACGGCACCTGGGAGGCGCGGACGAAGCTCGACGGCTCCGGCCCGCCCGACGGCAGGCGGTGGCAGCTCGACGCCAACGGCTGGGTCCCCTGGGCCGCCTGGCAGTGGTACCGGACGGCCCCGCAGGCCACCCGCCACCCGCGGCTGACCGCCCTGTACCCGATGATCCGCAAGGCGGCCGACCGCGCGGCGGGCTCCCTGCGGGCGGACGGGCTGCCGCCGGCCTCCCCCGACTACTGGGAGCTGATGACGTCCAGCGCGAACATCGGCACGGCCGCGCCGCTGCTCGCCGGACTCAACGCCTCCGCGGACCTGGCCCGGGAGATGGGCCGGCCGGACGACGCGGCACGCTGGGCCCGGGCGGCGCAGCGGCTCTCCTCCGGGATCTCCGCGCGGTTCGCGTCCCTGGGCTACCAGCGCACCGTCGACGGACGGCACGGCCGCGACAGCGCGGTGGCGTTCATGGCGCCCCCCTTCAACGAGGCCCCCGCCGACCTGCCCGCGGCACTGGACGCCACGTACCGGGCGCTGCTCCTGCCCAACGGCGGGCTGACCCCGGGGAACGACCGCTCGGCGCCCTGGGGCGGGAACGCCTGGACGCCCAGTACGGCCTTCTTCGCCCTCGCCTGGGCCGCCACCGGAAGGCCCGCGAAGGCGGAACGGGTCCTGGACTGGGTCCTCTCCAAGAGGAACGCGCTCGGTGAGCTGCCGGAGAAGGTGGACAGGGAGGGCAGGCCCGACTCGGTCGCCCCGCTGGCGTGGACGGGCTCGATCGTCGTCCTGTCCCTCGTGGCCCTCGACGGTACGCCGCTGCCCGCACCGCCCCTGCCGCGGTAGCGGCGCCGCGCGGCCGACGGCGGCTCAGACCCGACAGCGGCTCAGACGGGCTCGGTCCCGTCTCCCGGCGGCGGAGCGGTGCGCAGCCGCTCCAGCTCCGCCAGGAGGTGCCGGTAGGCGAGCCGTTCGGCCGCCACCGCCCGCTCCAGGGGGAGGTGGTGCGGATCGCGGAGCGCCCGGGCGCGCGCCGCGGCGGCGAGGCGGACCTCCCTCGCCCGTTCCACCCCGTTCCTCGCTCCGACGTACGCGCCGTCGAGGAGCTCGTGGTCGAGCACCTCGACGAAGGCGCGCTCCGCCAGGGCGTCGAGCCGCTCCAGGTCGCCGGCGCAGGCCTGCGGCGCCCCGGAACAGCCTCCCTCCAGGGCCCGGGACAGCGAGCCGAGGGCCGCCCCGAGCTCCGGGTACCCCCAGGCCGGCGCGGCGTCGTTCCTGCACCCGGTGGCGAGGACCGCCAGTACGGCGACGGCGGCCGCGGCGCGGACCGTTCCCGGTCCCGTACGGCCGCGCACGGTGGAGCAAGCGGTCATGGGAGTCCCGATCGCCGGTGGCCAGGGAGGGGGGGCAGGGGGCAGGGGTTCCGCGGGCCGGCTCGTCACCGGCTCGCCACCCGGTACGTCGCCCCGGGTACGCGTCCCGCGCGCACGTGCCGCGCGGTCAGGAGTCGGACGCGGCCCGCCGCCCGGCGCAGGTCCGGCCGCCATCGTCACCCGCGCCGGTCAGCGCTGCCACCCGGAACCCGCGCGCCCGGCCTGCGCGACCGCGGGCGGCTGGACCGCCCGGTGCCACGGCGAGGAGGGCGGGAGGTTGCCTGCCGGCTCCGCCCCGGCCGGGGGAGCGGTCATGACGTGCAGGCCGGCGTCCAGGCCGAGGGCGGCGGCGACGGCGGTGCCGTCCGATGCGGCCACGGCCGAGGGCGCGCCCGTGTAGAGCATCCGGGACGCGTACCAGGACGGCGCACCGCCGGGGCCCGCGCCCGACACGCCGATCGCGCCCGTCCCCGCGCGGCCCGCGAGGAGGGGGCCCGCGACGCCGACCGCGCCGTAGCCGCCCTCGCCCCCCGCCTCGGTGGCCGGGGAGAACGTCGGCGCGGGGCCGCTGCCCGCGGTGGCCAGGGTGCTCCCGACGGCGCCCGTGCCGGGGCGGCGGAAGTACAGGCGGACGCCGTCGCCCTGCGGGGTCGCCGAGAGCGGACCGGTGGTCGCCGGCAGCCCGGTCGGGAAGGGACCGCCGAGCGGGGCGCCCGGAGCCGGCTGGACCCAGGCCAGCACGGTGCGGTCCGTGGCCGCGTAGACGTGCCGCCGTCCCGCTGCGTCGGTCGCCGTCACCGGTTCGCCCAGCAGACCGCTGCCGCCCAGGGCCTGCCAGGCGCCGAAGGGGCCGTCCGGGGTGTCCTGGGCGCGGGCGCGCAGGGCGCCCCGGGAATCGCGTACGTACACGGTCGTCCGGCCCGCGCGGTCCGCGGCGACCGACGGTGCGCTGATCGCCGAGGTGCCGGAGAGGTCCTCCGTGTCGGGGGTGCCCAGCGACCGCCAGGGGCCGAAGGCGCCGTCGGGGGTGGCCTGGACCGCGTACACGAGGTCGCGCGCGTACTCCCCGGGCGCGGACCCCAGGGTGGTGCGGGTGCCGAGGACGGCGATCCTGCCGTCCGGGAGCCGGGTGGCCGCCGCGCCCGCGTCGATGCCGGCGCCGGGGAGGAAGCGGGGGCCCTGCCAGGCGGCCCCGGACCCGCCGCGCGACCAGTACGCCATCCGGCCGTCGAGGACGGCGAAGGCCCACAGCCGGCCGGCGACGCCCTCGGTCATCCAGGAGGTGCCGTCGCCGCGGCTGTAACGGATCGTCCGGTTCCACCCGGCGCCGGTGGGCCGGGTCGCGGTCTTGCGGTCGCCGCAGCCGGCGGGGCTGCCGCACCAGTCCTGGTGATCCGTCCAGGCGTAGGTCTTGAGGTAGCCGAGCTTCTCCTCGGCGGCCTGCGGGCCGAGCGTCGGGGGCAGGGAGCTGGTGGGGTAGCTCACGTAGTTCTGCACCGAGAAGTGCGGCCGTCCCGGGTGCCCCGCGTAGCGTTCGGCCGCGGCCTGCACGAAGCGGGCACCGTACATGTGGTCCTGGTGGTCGAGGAAGGCGCCGCCGCCGGGCGACCGGCCGGGGGTGGGGTCCTGCGTCCGTATGGTGGTCGGGCGGTACCGCGCGAAGACGCCGGCGATGGCGTCCACGGCCTGCTCCTTCGTGTACGAGAAGGAGGACTCGACCGGGGTCCCGGAGGACAGCTGGGCGCCCAGGGCCGGCACCCTGCCGTCCCACAGGCCGCGGAGGCTGTCCGGGTTGTCGCCGGAGATGCTGCGCGCCTCCCGGAGCTGCATCCACACCAGGTTGACCTCGGGCCTGGCGACGAGGACGTCGACCTCGGCGCTTCCCCCTCCGGCGGTCGGCAGGGAGGTGCGCCGCCAGGCGCTGGTGCGTTCCCCGGTGGCCATCTGCGCGTAGGCCGCCCGTATGCCGTTCTGCCGGGCCTCCGCGTAGGCGGCGTGGTCGGCGGGGCGTGCGGGGTCCTCCAGGTGCGGGCCGTGGGCCTCGTTCCTGCCGTCGGACTCGCCGGAGGTCAGGTAGACGGTGGCGACCTTGACGCCGGCGGATATGGAGCGGCTCACATCGGGGTTCATGAAGAACAGGTCGTCGTCGGGATGCGCGACCACCTGGAGGACCGCGCCCTCGGTCACGCTCGGGCTCAGGCCCGCCGCTGAGGCCTTCGGCTGCGGTGCGTTCTCGTTCCCGTAGGCCCAGGTCGTCACCCCGGCGGCGCCGACGGTGAGCGCGGCGAGCAGGGCCGCGAGACGGGTGCGGCTGGCCAGGGACATCGAGAACGCCTTGGGGGATCGGTCCGGTGCGGAATTCCGCGAAGGGGGGTGGGCCGGTGCCCCGATGGCTCCACTTGGCTCCGGAGACGACCGGGCGCGATTATGCCCGGCGCGTTTGTGGCTGACACACCCTCAAGAGGCATATGAAACCAAAGCAGGTTGAATGGGTCATATTGCCTGTACGTCCCTTTTGTCATTGCTTGTGAGGTGTCTCGAGGAGTCGCGAAACGCCCCCGCCCCTCGCCCCGGCGCCTGACCGCACGGCGCGAGGAGGCGAGTTGCCCCGCCGGAGGGTGCGCCCGGGACAGGGCGGTGTGTGAGCGACGTCTCAACTGATGCGCCGGGGGCGCGCAGGGGTGCTGGTGCGCGCTCGGGACGACGGAGGCGGCCGTCGCCCTCGGCGCCGGTCCTGGAGGTCACCAAGGCTCCGCCGCCCTGGCTTCCGCGGCGCCGTCGCGCTGGGCGGGGAGGCTGTCGGCGAAGGCCGCCGCCTGTACGAGGTACGCGTCGCGGAAGGCGCCGGTGCCGGTCCCCGCGTCCATCAACTCGGCGAACGTCCCGGATTCGGCGACCCGGCCGTCCTTGAGGACGTGGATGACGTCGGCGTGCCGGACGGAGTGGAGCCGGTGGGTGATGAGCACGATGGTCTGACCGGTCGCGGCGAGGGCGCGGATCTGGTCGAAGACCTTCTGTTCGGCGACGGCGTCGAGCGCGCTGGTCGGCTCGTCGACGATCAGGATCTGCGCGTCCTTGTACTTCGCACGGCTGATCCCGATCTTCTGCCACTGGCCGCCGGAGATCTGGTGCCCGCCCCGGTAGCCGCGCGCGAGGAGGGTGCCCATGCCTCGCGGCAGACCCGCGAGGACGGTGTCGGCACCGGAGTAGGCGGCCGCCGCCTCCACAGCCGGGTCGTCGATCGGGCTGGTGGGACACCCGATGCCGACGTTCACCCGGAAGGTGAACGGCCAGTGGTAGAAGGACTGGGACATCAGCGCGACCCGGGTGAAGATCTGCCCGCGGTCGGCCCTGGCGGCGTCGACGCCGTCCCACCAGATGGTGCCGGCTCCCGCGTCGGGCAGGTACAGCCCGGCCAAGAGCTTGATCAGGGTGGACTTGCCCGAGCCGTTCTCCCCGACCAGGGCGATGACCTTGCCCATCGGGAAGGCGAGGGACACTCCGCGCAGGGTCGGCTCGGGGGTCTGACCGGCACTGCCCGGGTAGGTGAACGTGACGTTCTCGAAGCGCACCTCCCGCAGCCGCTCCGGCAGCGCTTCGCCCGCGGCCGGAATGGCCCGGGCCTCGGCCTCCGTGCACAGCCGCTCGTAGTCGGCCACGAACAGGGACTCCTGGTGCAGGTCGGTGATCTGCAGGACCAGGGAGTCGAGGCTGGACGCACCGGTGCGGATCGCCAGGACGGCCGTGCCCGCGACCGCCAGTTCCATGGACCCGCTCCACAGCAGCAGCCCCAACGCCCCGTACGTGAGCAGGGTCGCGAGGCCGCCGGCGCCGTCGGCGATCAGTCCGATCCGGGCGGCCCTGCGGGCCAGGCGGGTCTGTTCGCGTTCGCTGGTCTCGGCCATGTTCCGGAAGTGGGAGAGGAGGAACGGCCCGACCTCGTGCACCCGGACCTCGGCAGCGGCGTCCTGCTCCGTCAGCAGCTGCCCGAGCAGGTGTCCGGCCCGGGCGTGCTGGACGAAGGTGTGGAAGGAGATGTAGCGCTGCTTGGAGATCGTCAGGGAACTCCAGGCGCTCGGCAGGGTCATCAGGACCAGGAGGGGCAGCAGCGCCGGGTGCAGCACGGTGAGCACACCCGCCGCCGCGATCAGGGAGATCGCCGAGTTCAGGGTGTTGGTGCAGTAGCGGATCATCCGGCGCGCCGAATCGGCTCCGTACCGGGCGGCGTCGAGCAGCCGGTGGAACTCGTCGTCCTCGATCGCCGCGAGCTCCACCCGGTGCACCAGCCCCAGGTACCGCTCCGTCGCGACCCGCTGCACCTTGGGCTCCAGCGTGCCGGTCGCCGCCGTCGACGCGGACCGCAGCAGCGAGCCGAACAGCGCGGTGACGGCGACCACCGCCAGCGCGGGCACCGCGCGGGTGAGGCGTTCGTTCGTCGGGCCGGCGGCCAGGACGTGGCCCAGGACGCTGTTGACGGCGACCAGCCCGACGGCTTGGGCGATGCCGCGCCCCAACTCGGCGGCGACGACCACCCGGAGCGCGCGGGCGTCGGCGAGGTGCGCGAGCCGCACCCCCATCCCGACCAGGCGCGGCAGGCCCGTCGCCATCGTCCACAGGCCGAGCTTCAGCCAGGCGCCCTCGTGCTGCCCCCAGCCGATGTCGTACGCCAGCTCCCCGCCGAAGAGGAGCCGCTCGGAGTCCGACACGTCTGGCGTGGCCGGCGTATCCGGCGTATCCGGCGTGTCCGGTGCGGCCGGGGTGTTCGAGGGGGTGGGCTCCTGGTCGTCCGTCATGCCCCCCACCCCGTCACCGGTCGGGTCGAACGGCGGGCCCAGGCTGCGTCGTCGGCAGCGGCAGGATGCATGAGGTCCTCCGGAGGTCGTGTCGCTGGAGGCAGTGAGTACAGCGCAGGCCGCAGGCCGGAGGAACGGGATCTGGCCGACCTCGCGGCAGGGGCCGCCCCGGCCCGGCCACTGATCGATCCGGGCTCCCGCCGGGCTGCCGGGGCGGCGGCCGGCGGAGGTTGGCCGGAAGCCGCCGGTGCGGGGGGCGCGTCGGCGCAAACCCCTTGCAGTCCCCCCGGCGGAGGACCCCGGCTGCCGGGGCGACCGGGAGGCGGAGGACTACAGCCGCTACCACCACCGGTGCCGAGCGGGTCACCCGAGACATCGAGGCTGCGGTCGAGGTTGGGGTTCAGCCAAGGCGAGCCCAGAAGGGGCAGTGGGATGATCTTGGCGAATCACCAGTGCGGTTCGGCGAAAGCATCCACGGCCGGGTCGTGCTCGTCTTCCTGTCCGTCCTGATCGGTCCCGGCTCCGAACTGGAGGGCTCCGCCCTTCGTCCGGCGCGGTCCGGGGATCACCGGGTGCCCGCTTCGAGCTGTGCCGGAACGCGGCCACCCGCAGCTCTTGCAGGTCGGGGATGTGGTTGTAGAGCGTGCCGGGGCTCACGCCGAGGAGCTTGGCGATCGAGGCGATCGAGTGGTCGGGGTTGGGCAGCATGTCGCGGGCGGCCCGGATGATGTCGGCGTTGACGACGCTGGGCCGCCCGCCCACCTTTCCCCGGGCGCGGGCGGCGGCCAGGCCCTCGCGGGTGCCGGAGACGATCAGCTCGCGGATGAACTCGGCGAGCGCGGCGAAGACGTGGAAGACGAGTCGGCCGCCGGGGGTTGTGGTGTCCAGGTTCTCGTGCAGCGAGGTGAACCCGATCTCCCGCTTGCGTAGTTCGCCGACCATGGCGATCAGGTCCTGCAGGGAGCGGCCGTAGCGGTCGAGGGCGGGGACCACCAGGGTGTCGCCCGGGGCGAGGGAAGGCCCTGGGGGTCTCCTGGCGGTCCGCCCAGCGATCTTCAATAAGCGTTGGTTTTGCTGAAGCATGGGGAGCGAAGCCGGCCGCTACAGCGATCTTCATCGCCGCCTAGGGTGGCCCGTCGCTGGCCTGATCGCGCGCGCAAACCTCACCGTGGGGGCGCGACCAGGCCCCTCTCGTAGGCGAGGATGACGAGCTGCACCCGATCACGTGCGTCGAGTTTCGTGAAGAGCCGTGCGAGGTGGGCCTTGGCGGTTGCCACGCTGATGGTGAGCTCTTCGGCGATCTCGGCGTTGGACAGGCCGCGGCCGACGAGGGTCAGGACCTCTCGTTCCCGGTCGGTGATGCCGTCGACCACCGCCCGGCGGGTAGTGGCGGCGGGTTCGGGCCGTGCCGCGAACTCCTCGATGAGACGACGGGTGACTCTCGGAGCTATGAGGGCATCTCCGGCGGCGACGACCCTGACCCCGTCGAGGATGGTCTTCAGCGGCATGTCCTTGACGAGGAAGCCGCTCGCTCCGGCGCGAAGCGCTCCATAGACGTACTCGTCGTCGTCGAAGGTAGTGAGGACGAGGACGCGGGTCTTCGACTCCGGATCCGCGTTGATCCGGCGGGTGGCCTCGATGCCGTCCGTACCGGGCATGCGGATGTCCATGATGGCGACGTCCGGCCGGAGCCGTTGGACCAGTTCCACCGCCTCGGCACCGTCCCCGGCCTCCCCTGCTACCTCCAGGTCGGGGGTGTCGGCGATGAGGACGCGCAGGCCGGAACGGATCAGGGGTTGGTCGTCGACCAGAACGACACGGATCATCGGCCTGCCTCCACAGGCACCGGAAGCCGAGCCGCCACGCGGAAGCCGCCTTCCGGACGCGGCCCGGCGCTGAACTCGCCGTGCAGCAGACTGACCCGTTCGCGCATTCCGGCGATGCCGTATCCGGATTCTGCGACGGTGCCACCCGCGCCGAGGTCGACGATATCGACGGCCAGTTCGTCGGGGCGGTAGTCGACCGTGACGCTGCAGTCCCGGGTGCCGGAATGCCGCACGACGTTGGTGACCGCCTCCTGGACGATGCGGAAGGCTGCCAGGTCGACATCGGAGGGCAAGTCGCGGCGTTCCCCCCGCCACCGGACGTCGACCCGGACACCGGCGGCCGCGGTCTTCCCGACCAGCTGACCGAGGGCGGCCAGACCAGGGAGCGGATCCAGCGGCGCGGACTCCTGGTCACTGCGGCGCAGTGCGCCGAGCATCCGCCGCAGGCCGGCGAGGGTCTCTCTGCTGGTGGCCTCGATGGCATCCAGCGCTTTGCGCGTCTCGGCGGGCTGGGTGTCCATGACCAGACTGCCCACGCCGGCCTGGATGGCGATGATGCCGATGTTGTGGGCGACCATGTCGTGCAGCTCCCGGGCGATCCGGAGCCGCTCGGCCGTGACCGCCTGCTGCGTGGCCTGGGTGCGTACCGTGTCCGCGTGTGCCCGGTCCTGATGGATCGTGTTGCCGATCAGCCAGGCAATGACGACGGTCGACGCGAGGGCGGCCGGCACGGAGAGGTTGAAGAAGTACCCGCGTCCCAGCCGCCAGACCGTGTACGCGGCCAGCACACCGACCGGGAGCACGGCCGCGAAGACCGAGACCCGCCGTGAGCGGGTCGCCGCGGTGTAGCCCACGGCCGCGTCGGCCAACAGGAAGAGCACGACCGGCGTCGCCCGCACCGGCATCCCGAGCGAGAACACGGCGCCCGCGAGCGCGATGGCCACGGCCGCCAGCGGCGCGCGGAACAGCAGCAGCGCGCCCAGGGTCGTGACGACGGCGGTGACCAGCAGCGGTGCGTCCTCGATGTTGCCGTTGTACCGGAGCAGACGCTGCAGCTCGTCCGGCCGCTGGAACGTGCGTACCAGGATGAGGGCCGACCAGAAGGCCGCCACCCACACACCCGGTGGCACGCGTTTGAACAGGGGTGGATGAGGAGTGGCGATCATCAGCCGATCCTATCGACGCGCTCCCACCAGGGCATTGGCCCACGGGCGTAATCCCCCGGGCTACCAGCAGGGCTCACGAGTGTGAACCACCGGCCGATGCCGGCTCCTTGCCCTCCCCGGCAGCGTGGACCCATGATCGAATCCACCCGGCTGACCAAGCGGTACGGCGACACCGTCGCCGTCGACGACCTGACCTTCACTGCGGAACCGGGCAAGGTCACCGGCTTCCTCGGCCCGAACGGCGCCGGCAAGTCCACCACACTGCGGATGATCCTGGGCCTGAACGCCCCCACCAGCGGGGCCGTCACCGTGGACGGGGTTCCCTTCTCGCACCGCCCGCGCGGACTGCGCCACGTCGGCGCGCTGTTGAACGCCCAGGACGTCCACGGCGGACGCAGCGCACAGGCGCACCTGTCCGCCCTGGCGCGCAGCAACCGCATCCCGCCGGCCCGCGTGGACGAGGTCCTCCAAGAGGTCGGGCTGGCCAAGGCGGCGCGGCGCCGGATCGGAGGGTTCTCCCTCGGGATGAAACAGCGTCTCGGCATCGCGGGCGCCCTGCTCGGCGATCCCCCGGTGCTCCTGTTCGACGAGCCCCTGAACGGTCTGGACCCCGAGGGCGTGCTGTGGGTGCGCGGCCTCTTCCGCCGTCTGGCGTCCGAGGGCCGCACCGTGTTCGTCTCCAGTCACATGATGGCCGAGATGGAGCACACCGCCGACCGGCTCATCGTCATCGGGCAGGGCCGGCTGATCGCCGACGAAAGCCTGGAGGACTTCTCAGCCCGCCACGCCTCCCTGGGCGTGACCGTGCGCACGCCCGACCTGGCGGCCCTGGAGAGCCTGGTGATCGCCGAGGGCGCGTCGGTGCGCCGCGAGAGCGACCAGGCGGGCCGGGTCACCGGCCTGACCGCAGCCCGGATCGGCAACCTCGCCCACCGGCACCGCATCGTGCTGCACGAGCTCGCCACCCACACCTCGTCCCTGGAGTCGGCGTTCATGTCCCTCACCGCCGACAGCGTCGAATACCTCGCAGGAGAAGCCCGATGAGCACCACCATGTTCTCCGGCACCCGGCCGTCCGAGAGCGCCGCCGAACCGGTGGTTAGGTTCGTCGACCTGCTCTCCTCCGAGTGGATCAAGATGCGGTCCCTACGGTCGACCTACTGGGTGCTCGCGCTCAGCGCCGTCGTCGCCATCGCGATCAACGTGAACGCCGTTCACTCCGACCTGACGTACATCGACCAGCCGCATCCCCCACTACCCGGCCTCCCTCCCTACAAGTACGACCCGCTTTTCCACGGTCTGAGCAGCATCGCGGCCGATGTCATGGCACTGGCTGCGGCCAGCTTCGGCGCCATCACGGTCTTCGGCGAGTACGCCACCGGAATGATCCGCACCACGCTCGCCGCCGTCCCTGACCGGCGCGCGGTGATCACGGCGAAGGTGGCCCTCGTCACGGCGATCACGCTCGTCCTTGGTGTGATCGTCTCCGTGACGTCGTTCTTCACCACCAACGCGATGCTCGCCTCCCGCCACGTCGGACTCTCCATTCACGACCCGGGCTGCCTGCGGGCCGTCGCGGCATACGCGCTGGTCATCCCGGTCTGCGCGCTGATCGGCCTGGCGTTCGGCGCCGTCCTGCGACACGCCACGGCCTCGATCGTCGCCGTCGTGGGGATGCTCTTCATCCTGCCCATGCTCTTCGGGGGCGAGAGGTACAGGCTCTTGAAGGAGATCGGCAACCACCTGCCGCTGGCCGCGCAGGCCCGGCTGGCGCTGAACCCCGACGGCCACACCAGCCTGGGCGAATATCCGGCCACGATCACGGGTTCCTGGATCGCGCTCGCGGCCTGGGCGCTCGTCTCGGTGACCGTCGCCGTGATGGTCGTGCGGCGCCGGGATGTCTGAGGCCGACTCAACGGGCGGCCTCCGCCACGTCTTTGCCCAGCGCACTGAAGTCGACGTCGAGGTGGGCGTCGTAGGCGTCCGGGGTGATGCCGAGTTCGTGGGTGGAGTACTCGCCGAAACGCATGATGTGCTCGGTCAGGTACGGGGAGATCTGGGCCAGGTCGAGCGGGTCGATGACCTCGCCCTCAGCCTGCAGCTCGCGGACCACGTCCGCGATGTCCAGGGTGTTGTGGAAGATCACAAGATTGGCCGGCAGAGAGGTGAACTTCACGTCCTTCTCCTGCTCGACCGGGTCGTTCGCCCTCACGGTGCCGCGCTGTCCGAAGCGGACCCAGTCTGAGCAGCCTTTGAACGCCTCGACCTTGTTGGTCGCGGCCGTCACCCGGCCGCGCAGCGGGGCATCGGAAAGGTAGCGCAGCAGCTGGACCGTGCGGATCACCCGGCCGACCTCGCTCAGCCACCTTGCGCGCCGCTGGCCCGTCGTAGCGCATGCCGCACCGCTCGCGCACCACGCTTCGGTGGCTCTTGGCGGTCCGCTGGGAGGCGTACACCGGCAAGGTGGTCTCCGACAGCTCCATCACGCGCTGTACGAACTCCACGACCTGCTCCGGCACGTCCTCCTGCTTCGGGAAGAAGCCCATCCGCTGATACGACTTCAGAGCCAGCAGCAACGCGAGCTGATGCTCGTCGGAGTCCGTGACCTCCTCGGCCCAGGCCCGCTCCTCCTCGCCCGGAGTGAAGAACACATGCAGCTCGCGCGCGGTGATCAGCCGCTTGAACCGCGGATACGCGGTCCGCTCGATCGAAGTCATCCCACCCACCCGAGGCCCATCACTGGACGGACGCGTCCACGTGCCGGATCATCGGGGGAATCGAACCGGGGAAGATCAGAACCGCAGAATGGGCAACAGGGTCAGGCCCTCAGTGGTAGATCCGCAAGTGCAGCGGCTCGGATCTCAAGATCACCCCATTGCCCCTTTCGGGCTTATCTTGGCTGGACCCCAGGTTGCCGTGAGGAGTCGGCGCGGCTGCGGTGAGGCGAGCGGTGGCCACTGCGCCCGACCGGGTGAAGCCGGGTTCCGTCGTGGCGATGATTCCGTCGACGCTGGCAGGTCTATCTCTTGACGGGGACAACCGCTGCACCGGGAGTAAGCCATGGGACTCATCCACATCGAGCTTTTCGCGACCCTCGACCTCGTCGGGCAGGCGCCCGGCGGACCCGACGAGGACCCGGTGGGGTTCCCGTTCGGGGGCTGGCAGGCGCCCCTGCTGGACGAGGTCGCCGGAGCGCAGATCGGCGCCGCGTACGAGGGGACCGACGCCCTCCTGCTCGGCCGGCGGACGTACGACATCTTCGCCGCCCACTGGCCCCATCAGGAGGGAGGAGCGGACAACGAGATCGCCACGCTCTTCAACGGCGTCCCGAAGTACGTGGCCTCGCGCGGCAGGCCCGACCTCTCCTGGGCCGGATCCACGCACCTCGGCCCGGACCTCGCCGACGCGGTGCGTGAGGTCCGTGACCGGCACGAGCACGTCAAGGTCGTCGGGAGCCTGAACCTCGTGCAGACCCTTCTGCGCGAGAAGCTCTTCGACCGCCTCGACCTCTGGGTGCACCCGATCGTGCTCGGCGTCGGGAAGAAGGTTTTCGACGACGGCGCGGTGCCCGCCAACCTCACGCTCCTCGCGCCCCCGGTGGCCGGCCCGAAGGGCGCCGTGTACCTGCGCTACGGGCTCGCCGGAGGCATTCCCGCGACGGGGGACATGAGCGCACCCGACCGCGGCGTCGGAAGCGACGACTGAACCCGCACCGCACCCGGGGTCCCGGGCAGAACGGCCGAGCTGTCAGGTTCGTTCAGACGGTCGGGTCGTGCATGATCTCCCGGACCTCCTGCGCACAGCGACATGCGGCGGCGATCTTGGCAGCCCACTCCAGCGCGTCCTCGCGTGAGGGCACATCGATGACCGCAAACCCGCCGAGGACCGCCTTGGTCTCCGGGTACGGTCCGTCGGTGACGGTCCCGTCGGTGGCCACGACGCTCGCCCGCTGCCTCTCCAGTCCACCACCGAAGACCCATACAGCGGCTTCCCGAGCCTCCCGCACCACCGCGTAAGAGGCCTCGGCCACCTCGGGCAACTCCTCCTCGGGGAAGGTCATCGCGCCGTCGTCGAACGAGATCAGGTACCGAGGCATACATGGCTCCCTTGGCCGTCGGCCTCCTCCGGCCGCCTCTCACCCTACGACGGGCCCCTCCTCCGAGCTCGCATCGAGGCCGTCGCACAGCGCCCTGCCTGATCCCCGCGCGGCAGCGGTCAGAGCGTGTCGGTGTCCCGCTGTTCCAGCGGGTGCAGGGCAGGGCCCTGCAGGATCTCGCCGTCGATGCCGAACCGGGAGCCGTGGCACGGGCATTCCCAGGTCCGCTCGGCGTTGTTGAAGGCGACGAGACATCCGAGGTGGGTGCAGACGGCTGATACCGCGTGCAGCTCGCCCCGGTCGTCGCGGTGGACGGCGCAGGGCTTGCCGTCGGCGCGCACCACCGTGCCCTCGCCGGGGCGCAGGTCGGCGGCCGGGCCGTTGGACCCGTCTCCCAGGGCGTCGAGGCGGTCCTTCACGAAGTGCCTGCCCGTGTCCCACTGCGCCTTGAGGAGTTCCGGGGCCGCCCGCAGCCCCGATGCGAGGCGGCGGGGATCGTAGAACTCGGCCCACGGCTGCGGGTTCCCGGTGATCAGGGAGGTGAGGAGCTGCCCGGCCAGGACACCGCCGGTCATCCCCCAGCCCGCGAAGCCGGTGGCGGTGTAGACGTTTTCGGTCCCGGGACGCAGGGGCCCGATGAGGGGGACGGTGTCGGTGGCGCTGTTGTCCTGGGCCGCCCAGCGGTGGGTGACCTCGAAGCCGGGGAAGCGCTGTTCGGCCCACGCCTGCAGCCGGGCGTACCGGGCCTCGGTGTCCTCACCGGTACCCGGCGTGAAGGCCTCGCCGGTGATGATCAGCATGCGCTCGTTGCCGTTGCCGTTGCCGTTGCCGCTGTCGAGCGGTGCGGTGCGTACGGACCGCTTGCCGCTCTCGCTGGTGATGTACATGCCGTTCGGGTCGGAACCCGCGGAGACGGGGCCGGCGATGACGAGGTCGCGGTGCTGGGTGAGGCGTGCGGCCAGCAGCGCGTGGTCGAAGACGGGGTGGTGGGCGGCCAGGACCACGTGACGGGCGGTGACGGCTGCCCCCGTCACGGTGGTCAGGCGGCACGGATCACCCTCGTCGAGGCCGATGACGCGGGTGTTCTCGAAGATCCGGCCACCGCGCGCGACGACGTCGTCGACGAGTCCGCGCAGATACCTCAAGGGGTGGAACTGCGCTTGGTCATCGACCCTGACGGCGCCCGCCACCGGGTAGGGCAGGCCGGTTTCGGTGACGAAGGAAGCGCTCAGACCCGCCTCCCGTGCCGCCTTCGCCTCCGCCAGCAGCGCCGGTACACCGTCGGGATCCTCGCAGTAGGTGTAGGCGGGGCGACGCTCCCACGAGCAGTCGACACCGAGTTCCTCGGCCACTTCGACCACGTGGCGAAGCGCCGCGCTCTGCGAGGTCGCGTAGAGGCGGGCGGCCTCCTCGCCGTGTTGCGACGTCAGGCGGCTGTAGACGGCGCTGTGCAGAGCGGTGAGTTTTCCCGTCGTGTGACCCGTCACGCCCGCCGCGATCCGGCCGGCTTCGAGAACGGCGACGCGCAGGCCCGCGCGGGAGAGCTCCCACGCGGTGCTGAGACCGGCGATGCCCGCGCCGACCACGGCTACGTCCACTTCGGCGCTCGACGTGAGCGCGGGGAAGGCGGGCATGTCGACCGTCTGCAGCCAGTAGGAGTCGCTCGAATCGGATCGTCGCTTCATGCTTCGCGACTGCCCACGGAGCGGCCCTGTGATGCGCACCCGCGGCTGGTGCGCCCGGACGTTCCGGTGCGGTGGCGCCCGCACCGCTCCCGCGCTAGCCCCCGGACAGTGCTGGGCGGGTGAAGCTCACGCTGCCCGGCCGTGTCCGGGCATCGCGCGGCGGCGGCCGGCTGGAGGATGGCGCGACCATCCGTCCCTGTCACCAGGAGTCTCTGTGCTGGAACGCAAGCAGCTCAAGGACCGCATCGACGTCACGTTCGTCCTTCCGGCCGATGCCCCTCCCGGCCCCGTCAGCGTGGTCGGCGACTTCAACGACTGGCAGCCCGGTACGCACACCCTGGAGCCGCGCAAGGACGGCACGCGCGCGGTCACCGTTGCCCTGCCCGGCAAGAGCGTGCACTCCTTCCGCTACCTGGCCGCGGGCGACTACTGGTTCGACGAGGACCACGCCGATGGCCACGACGGCACCAACAGCCGCCTCCACACCTGATCCAGACCGGTACGGGGCGGGCCCCCGCCCCTCGTGTCCCCACGCCGGGCGCGCTCCTGCGCCCGGCCACCCACCGAAAGGAGCGGCCGGATGACCACGGCACGCGAGATCATGACGGAGGGCGCCGAGTGCATCGGCGCCGAGGAGACGGTCCTCGAGGCCGCGAAGAAGATGACGCGGCTGGAGGTCGGTGCCCTGCCGATCTGCGGCACCGACGACAAGCTCAAGGGCATGCTCACCGACCGTGACATCGTCGTGAAGGTCCTCGGAGCGGGCAAGGACCCCGCCCGGGTCACGGCCGGCGAACTCGCCCAGGGCGAAGCGGTCACCATCGGCGCCGACGACGACGCCGCCGAGATCCTGCGGACGATGAGCGAGCACCAGGTACGGCGCCTGCCCGTCATCGACGGCCACCGCCTCGTCGGCATCGTCGCCCAGGCCGACGTGGCACGCGCCCTGCCCGACCCGCAGGTGGCAGACCTCCTCCAGGCCCTCTCCGTCGACTAGTGCCGGCATCGGCCTGCGCCCCCTCTCCGAGCGCTCGAACCCGCTGCGGAGGGGGGTGGCGCCATCCGGGGCGTTTTCCCCGGAAGGCGGCGGGCAGGCGCCAGACCGACGACCCGGCCGCCCGTGCCCCGCAGCGCCGCACCGGTCGGCCCGTACGCGTCCCATCGCCGGCACGACACGAGGTGGCAGACATGACCAGCCCAGCAGGCTTCACGCCGGCGACCGCGGTGGTCACCGGCTCGGACTCGGGGATCGGCAGAGCCGTGGCGGTCCGCCTGGCCCAGGCAGGTATCGACGTGGGTGTCACCTGGCACTCGGACGAGCGCGGGGCGCAGCAGACGGCCGAGGAGGTGCGGGCCCACGGCCGACGTGCCGTGGTGTCCCGCCTCGACCTCACGGCGCTGCCCGCCGCCGCGGACGTCGTTGACCACCTGGCGGATGAACTCGGCGGCATCGACGTCCTCGTGAACAACGCGGGCACCGGCACGGCGACCCCCTTCGTCGACCTGGACCTCGCGACGGTACGAGAGGTCCTCGACGTCGACCTCGTGGGGCCGTTGCTCTGCGGGCAGCGCGCCGCCCGCCGGATGATCGCGCGCGGCCGGGGCGGCAGGATCGTCAACATCACCTCCGTCCACGAGCACCAGCCGCGGGTCGGGGCGGGCCCGTACTGCGCGGCCAAGGCCGGGCTGGGGCTGCTCACCCAGGTGATGGCCCTGGAACTGGCCGAGCACCGGATCACCGTGAACGCCGTGGCCCCGGGCGAGATCGCCACCCCCATGACCGGTCAGGAGGACCAGGACGTACGCGGAGCCGAGCGGCCCGGTATCCCGCTCGGCCGGCCGGGAGACGCCCGCGAGGTGGCCGAAGTCGTCGCCTTCCTCGCCGGCCCGGCGGCCTCCTACGTGACCGGGGCGTCCTGGGCGGTGGACGGCGGCATGCTCCGGATGGGCCCCATGGCGGGTTCCCACCTGGACCACGACCGCTGGCGCAGACCCTGAGCGCACCCGCCGCGAGGGAGCGGGCCTGCCGGTGCCGGCAGCGGCCCGGCTCCGAGCGCGGGCACCTTCCCGCCGAACTGAGCAGACGCAGCCCGAGGTGACCATGACCACGTCCGGCACGACGGTGGAACTCCTCATGGAGAGGTACGGGCGCACCCATGCCGAGGAAGCCGGTATCGCGCTGCGCGACACGCCCGCGCCGCTGTACCGACTGCTCGTCCTGTGCGTGCTGTTCTCGGTGCGCATCAAAGCGGACATCGCGGTCGCCGCGGCCCGCGAGTTGTCCGGGGCCGGGCTGTTGACGCCGCAGGCCATGTCGGCTTCCCCCTGGCAGCTGAGGGTGGACGCGCTGGGCCGCGCGCACTACCGCCGCTACGACGAGACCACGGCCACCGCACTGGGCGCCGGCGCCCGATTCGTCCTCGACCGGTACCGCGGTGACCTGCGCCGGTTGCGCGAGGAAGCGGGCGGGGAGCCGCGGCGGGTACGAGAACTGCTCCGCGAAGTCCCGCGAATCGGACCGGTGGGAGCCGACATCTACTGCCGCGAGGCCCAAGGCGTATGGCCGGAGCTGCGCCCCTCGTTCGACCGCCGGGCCCGCGACGCGGCCGGTGACCTGGGGCTCCCCAGGACCCCCGAAGCCCTGGCGCGCCTCGTCCCCGCCGACGACCTGCCGAAGCTGGCGGCCGCCCTGGTGCGAGCCGGACTCGCCAAGGTGACGTCCGCCGACGAGCTCAGGGCGGGCCGGCCGGAGGGCGCCGCTCCCTGAAGCGTCGCGTACCCGAAGCGTCCCGTACCCGAAGCGTCGCGCACCGGTTTGACCCGTGCACGGGTTTGCCCCACCACATCTGGAGGCATCTCTAAGTTTGGAAGAGTCTCCATATTGTGGGGAGGGCGGGCGCATGGAGCCCGAGGGCGTGCACACCGCCACAGGAGGGCTGCGTGAGCGGCACAAGGCCCGCAGGCGGTCCCGGATTCTCGACGCGACGCGTGAACTCCTGCGGGAGAGCCCGGAATCGGTGATCAGTACCGAGCGGATCGCCGAGCGGGCGGAGGTCTCCCCGGCCACCGTGTACAACCTGATCGGACCGCGCGAGAAGATCTGGGAGGCCCTCGCCGTCGCCTTCACGGAAGAACTCGAAGGGCGCCTGGCGGCGCGGCGAGCGGGCGGCCCGCGGGAGGTCGTCAGGTCGACCGTCCAGCTCTTCGTCGGCGACCCGGTCGTGTCCCGCCGCATGGTGCGCGGCTGGCAGGAGAGCGGCCTCGTGCTCGACCGCGGTCCGCTCGTCCACCTCCGCCGGGCGATGGCGGACGCACGGGCGGGAGGCCTCCTGCGCGCGGACGTCGACACCGATGCGCTGGCCGCCGTGGTCAGCGCCTCGTGCGCGGGTGCGCTGCACCAGTGGGTCGCCGCCCTGATCGATGACGACCGGTTCCTCGCACGCGCCCTGTTCGCGGTGGACGTCGCGCTCGCCGCTGCGGCAGCGGACTCCCACCGGGACGAGCTGTTGGCGCCGCTGCGATCCCGCGGCACGGCATGACGGCCCCCGTACCGCCACAACCCCGCGGCTTCGTGGGCCACGGCGGGCTCCGGCTCGCCGCGGACGTGTGGGGCGAGGCGTCCTCGCCCCCTCTCGTCCTGCTGCACGGCGGCGGCCAGACACGGCACGCCTGGGGCCGGACCGGACCCAGGATGGCGGCGCGGGGATGGCGGGTCGTCGCCCCGGATCTGCGGGGGCACGGCGCCAGCGCGTGGCCGGCCGACGGGGACTACTCGCTCGACGTGTTCGCCGAGGACGTCCGGGCGATCGTCGCCGAGCTCGGCGACCGGCCGGTGCTCATCGGTGCCTCGCTCGGGGGTCTGGCATCCCTGCTCGCCGCCGGAGAGGCGCCACAGGCGTCGGTCCGCGCCATGGTGCTCGTCGATGTCGCCCACCGACCCGATCCCCGCGGGTTCCAGCGGATCGTCGCGTTCATGCGCCGCGACCCGGACGGGTTCGCCGATGTGGGGGAGGCGGCAGCGGTGGTGTCCGCGCAGCTGCCGCGTCGCCCGGAACCGTCCGACCCCGGCGGGCTGCGGGCCAACCTGCGGCGCCGCGGCGACCGCTGGGTGTGGCACTGGGACCCCCGGATGCTGGACAGCTTCGAGGGCCGGATGGACCCGCCGGGGATGGCGGTGCGGCTCCTGGACGCCGCGCGCCGCGCGGACGTGCCGATCCTGCTGGTCCGCGGCGGGATCAGCGACGTGGTGCGCGAGGACGTCGCCGACCAGTTCTGCGACGGGGTCCCGCGGGCGCGCCGGGTCGATGTGGCCGGCGCGGGCCACACGGTGGCGGGCGATCGGAACGAGCACTTCCTCGACGCGATCGTCCCGTTCCTGGAAGAGAACGGGTGAGGCGGCCCGCGGAGCCCCCGGACCGCCGGACGGGGCCGGGGGCGGCGGTGCGAGGACCGCCGCCGACGGGAGCGGTTCCGCAACCCGTTCGAAGGCTCGGGCGCCGTCCCACGCCGACGCCCGGCACCGGCCCAGTGCCGCTCAGGCGGCGCCGGGTACCGCTCAGGCGGCGAAGCGGCGGTTGCCGGTGAGCGACCACACGGCGGAGATCTTGCCGTCCGTGACCGCGAACATGTCGATGCCGCTCTTGACGAGGACATCGCCGCCGCCGTCGGTGTGCTTCTCGATCCACCGGCAGGCCATCTCACCGCGCTCGGAGTCGACCAGCGGCGGGGCGTCGGCGGCGAACGTCAGGCCGGTGAGGGCGAGGCTGTTGACCGAGATGAACGCCGTCAGTTCGTCCTGGCCGAAGGCCTTGGCGGAGCCGGTGCCGTCGAAGTCGTCCGCGAAGTGCAGCCGGAAGCCGGGGGCGAGGATCTGCTCGGCGAGGGCGACGTCACCGTTCCAGAGCGCCGTCCAGCCCTCCACCAGCCGGGTGCCGGCCTCCCGGGTCAGCGGTGCGGAGTCGGTGGTGGGGGTCGTCGTCACAGACATGGGTGCCTTCCGTGGTCGGTTCGTGCCACCCAGCCTCCGGGCCGGGGGCGACACCCCCCTGTCGGTGTTTAACCCTCCGGACGGCGGCTCAAGCGAAACTGTAGAGCTCGTCGAGTGCGACGAAATCCCGTCCGGGGAGGTCCAGTTCGGACAGGTCCACCGGACGCGGCTCCACCGTCTCCTCCAGTGCCCGCGCCTCGCGTATGCGGTCGATGCGGAAACCCCGCACGGCGGAGCGCAGCCGGCACCATCCGACGAGGTGCCAGGGGTCGCCGCCGAGGAAGCCCAGGGGTTCGACGGTGCGGTCGGTGACCTCGCCCTGCGCGTCGGCGTAGCGCAGGTGCAGCAGACGGCGGCCCGACAGCGCCTCGCGCAGGGTGTGCGGGAGCGCTGACGGCCGGACGGGCTCCTCGGCGAGCCGCACCCGGGCGGCGAGTTCGCGCGCGACCTGACGGTCGCGCAGCGGCATGACGGCGAACACCTTGTGCAGCGCGGATCGGGCATCGGCGTCGAACGGCGTCCCGGACAGTCCGTGCAGGGCGACGGCCAGGGCCGCGGCCTCGGCGGGGGTGATGGTCAGGGGCGGCAGGGTGTGGTCCTTGTCCACCACGTAACCGCCGCTGCGGCCCGGTTCGGCGTAGAGCGGCACGCCGGATTGCTGCAGGGCGCTGAGGTCGCGCTCGACGGTGCGGGTGCTGACGCCGAAGCGCTCGGCGAGCCACCGGGCGCTGCGCGGCCGGGGGGAGACCGCGCGCAACTCCTCCACGAGGGCGTACAGACGCTCGGTACGGTTCACGCCAAGGACCGTAGCCGATGCCCGGGGCCGGACTGCGGTGGATCGGGCCGGTGAGCCGGAGGAGGCGGGACGGGCGCCCTCTCCGGGTACCGGTCGTCGGGCGTCGGTCGACGCCCGTATCCGAGCGGAGCCGCCACACCGGCCCGGTGGCCGGAGCGCCGAGGGATCGGCCCTGCTCCGCCCCCTGCGGTCAGGGGCGCGGCTCCTGCTCGGACTCGGCCAGCACCAGCCGGGTGAGCTCCACGCGCGAGCGGATGCCCAGCTTTCCGTAGATGCGCCGCAGGTAGTAGTTGACGGTGTGCGGTGACAGCTGTACCTCGCGGGAGACTTGACGGTTCGTCAGGCCGTCCGCGACGCGCCGGGCGATGGTGCGCTCCGTCTCGCCCAGGCTCTCCCAGCCCGGAGCGGGGTCTGCGGCCGGGACCACCATGGACGGCGAGGTCACCAGGACGCAGCGGCCCGGGTGCTCCCGGATCAACCAGGAGCGGCCGGCCGCGGCGGCATCCGCGGGCTCGTCCGCCCTGCCCCGCGCGTCGAGCAGCGCCCGCAGGTCCTCGGCAGCGGTGGCGGCCCCCCAGGCGTCCGTGTGCTCCGCCGCGGCCCGGCGCAGACTTTCCGGATCGCACTCGAAGAGCCCCCGGGCGTGCAGGGCGGCGGCCTGCAGCCCGGCGACGCCCGGGTTGGCGGCGGCCAGGTGCTCCACCGTACGCAGTGCCTGCCGGCCGGGAGCGGGATCCCCGGCCGTCCGGGACAGCCGTACGAACCAGGCTGCGGCGCCGGGCTCCGAGAAGTGGAGCGTACGCAGCGACGGCAGGGCCCGGTCGGCACCGCGCAGCAGCTCCAGGGCGGCCCGGGGCTCGTCCTCGGCGGCGAGCAGCAGCAGCCGCAGCCATGCCACCGGGACCGCCGCCAGGGGAGTGATGTGCGGCGGGAGCCCGCGCAGCCGCTCCAGGTGCTCCGCGGCGCGGGCGGTGTCCGCACGCCGCAGCGCCACCCGGCCCAGGGTGGCGGACGCCCAGGCGGCCAGGGTGTGCAGGCCCTGCGGGTCCGCGGCGGCCAGCGCGGCACGCGCCGCGGCGTCCGCCTCGTCCAGTTCACCCGCCCGCAGGTGGGCTTCGGCGAGCGCCAGATCCGCGGCCGGCCGGAAGGTGGCCAGGTCCCGCTCGGACGTCTCGCGCAGCAGCCGGCCGACCAGGGCGCGGGCCGCCGGGACCTCGCCCACGGCGATCAGCCGACGGGCGTGCGCGATGCGCGGGTAGGCCCGGGACGCCGCGGTGTCCGGGGTGAGGGTCTGCTCGGCGGCCTCCGCACCGCTGCGCAGGGCGCCGGCGGCGTCGCCCTGCGTCCACCGGATGCGGGCCAAGGCCGTGGCGGCCGCGCGCTGCGCCTCCTGGGTGCCGTCCTCGACGAGGTCGGGCGCCGGACCGGCCGCGGGGTCGGTGTCCCCGCGGAGCGGGTCACTGCGGCCGACGCCGACCATGACCAGGTCCAGGAGCACGCGCCGCAGCGCCGCCGCCTCGTGGTCGGGCAGCGGGCGGTCGAGGGCGTTGCGGGCGAGCACCAGAGCGGAGGCCACGTAGCCCGAAGCCAGGAGCGTGTCCAACGCGCCCGGCAGCCCCGCACCGCCGCCCGGGCCGCCCGCACCGCCGCCCGGGCCGCCCGTGCCCGCCGGGCCCCCGCTCGCCGGACCCCCGCCGGCCGGGCCCGGCCGCTCGCGCCGCGCGGCGCCCCCGCGTCCCAGCACGGCGAGATCCTGCGGCGGCAGCGCCGACCGGAGGGCCAGGACCCGCGCCTCCTCCAGCAGGGCCCCGCGCAGCCCGGCGGGGATCGCCTCGTACACGGCTCGCCACAGGAGCGGGTGCTCGAAGGTGATCCCGTCGTCCGCGAGCCGCAACACCCCCATGGCCAGGGTCTCTTCCAGTGCGGGCAGCAGCGCGGCGGTGCTCGTGTTCAGCATCGCCACGGCCTGTGAGAGCTGGAAGGTACGGCCGAGCAGGGTGCCCACCCGCAAGAGCTGGACGGACTCCGGGGACATGTCCCGCAACAGGCCCCCGACGGCGGCCCGGACCCGCTCGGGCAGCCGGCCGGGAGTGAGGCGGACCAGGTCGCCGTCGGGCCCGATGCGCCCCTCCTCGCGCAGTCCCTCGAGGAACTCGACGATCAGCCGCGGATTGCCGTTGGCGCAGGCCATCACGTCCAGGAGGGCCGGCTGGGGCGCCACCCCGAGCTGTCCGCCGACGAGTTCGCGCACCGCCTGCTCGCCGAGCGGCTCCAGCTCCAGCCCGGTGTGCGGTACGGCCTGCTCGGCGCGCGGGTCCTCCCAGACGGGGAAGGCGGCCAGGTCCGGTCCCGCCGCGTTGGCGCTGCGCGCCAGGAGGAGGGGCACGGGCCGCGCGGAGGCGGGGCGCCCCTCCCACACCAGCGACAACAGTGCCTCGGCCGACTTGGCGCCCGCGTCGTCGATCACGAAGAGGGGCCGCTCGGCGCCAAGGGCCGCGCGCAGGGCCCGGGACGGCGCCGGCGCGTGCAGGTCCGCGTCGCCGAGCGCGTGGACCGTGAACCCCCGCCTGCGGGCGTGGCCGGCGGTGTCGAGGAGCAGGCGGCTCTTGCCGATGCCCGTCTGCCCTCCGACGACGACGAGTTCGGGACGGCCGTGTGCTGCCCTGTCCAGGAACTGGAGGAGGCGGCGCTGCTCCTTCTCGCGCCCGTACAGGGTCGTCACCGCAGCCATCCGTGTGCCTCCCGCCCTCGCAACCGCCCCCTCGGCCGACCGGCGGTTTCCATTCCGCACCACCATAACCATGCGGACCCGGCCCGCGCGGAACGAGACCGGTCAGCCGATACGCGTACGAAACATCCCGGCCACGAGCCCGCCCATGATGCGCTCCCCGTCCTCGGTCAGGACGGACTCGGGGTGGAACTGCACGGAGGCGAAGCCGGGTCCGCGCAGTGCGTGCACCTCGCCCGTGGCGGGGTCCCGGCTGATGCGGATCCGGCCGAACTCCGGATGGTCGAGCTCGTCGGCGTCGCTCCGGGCGGCGTACGTGTTGTAGAACCCCACCCGGGCCCCGGCGCCGAACAGGTCGATGTCCCGCTGCAGACCCTGGTTCGGGACGGGCCGCCGGACCAGCGGCAGCCCCAGGTGCGTGGCGAGCACCTGATGGCTGAGGCACACCGCGAGGAACGGCCGCCCCTCGCGCAGCAGTCGGCCGGTCGCCTCCCGCAGGTGCCCGATCTTCGGGTGCGCGGCCTCGCGCGGATCGCCGGGACCGGGGCCCATGACCACCAGGTCCTGGCCGTCCAGGCCGTACGGCTCGTCGTGCCGGCGGACGGTCACGACCAGTCCGAGAGAGGCGAGTTGGTGCCCGATCATGGAGGTGAAGGTGTCCTCGGCGTCGACGACCAGCGCGGTACGGCCGGCCAGGTCGGGCAGGGGCCGTGCCCGGTCGGCGGCCGGGCGCAGCCAGAAGCCGGCGATGCCGTCGTTGCGCCGGCGCAGCTCCTCCCGTACGAGCGGGTGCGCGGAGAAGCGCGTCGGCCCGCTCTCCAGGGCGGCGAGGAGCCCCGCCGCCTTCGCCCGGGTCTCGGCGACCTCGGAGTCCGGGTCGGAATGGCGCACGAGGGTGGCGCCCACGCCGATGCGGACCCGTCCGTCACCGGCCAGGTCCGCCGTACGGATCATGATGGCCGAATCCAGACTGTGCCGGCCCGCCCCGTCCCGGCCGATGAGGGCGACCACTCCGCTGTAGTAGCCCCGGCCGTGCCGCTCGTACCGCCGGACGACCTTGCAGGCGCTCTCCAGCGGGCTGCCCGTGACGGTGGGCGCGAACATCGTCTCCCTCAGGATGTCCCGCGGGTCCCGGTCCGTCCGCCCCTCGATGTAGTACTCGGTGTGGGCGAGCCGGGCCATCTCCCGCAGGTGCGGGCCGGTGACGCGCCCGCCGGTCTCGCAGATCCGGGCCATCATCTTGAGTTCCTCGTCGACGACCATGTACAGCTCGTCGGTCTCCTTGCGGTCGGCGAGGAAGTCGAGGACGCCCGAGAGGGTGGGGCCGGACGCGGGGTAGCGGTAGGTGCCGCTGATCGGGTTCATCACCGCGGTGCCGTCCGACACGCTGATGTGCCGCTCCGGACTGGCGCCGACGAAGGTGCGCTCCCCGGCCCGCACCAGGTAGGTCCAGTACGCGCCCGACTCGCGCTGGAGCAGGCGCCGGAAGAAGGACAGGGCGCTGCGGAAGGTGTAGTCCGTGACGTCGGCCGTGAAGGAGCGCTGGATGACGAAGTTGGCGCCCTCGCCCCGGCCGATCTCGTCCGTGACGACCCGGCGCACGAGTTCCGCGTACTCCTCGTCGGGTACGTCGAAACCGCCTCCGGTCAGTGCCACCGGCTCGTCGGGGAGCCTGCGCAGGGCCTCGTGGAGCGGCAGGGAGTCCTGTTCGGTCACGGACAGGGCGATGAGCGGTTCGCCGTCGTCGGTGCAGGCGTAGCCGCGCTCGGTGATCTGCCGGTAGGGGATGAGGGCGAGGAGTTCGTGCCGGGCGCCGGAGGGGGCCGCCGGCCCGGGGGCCGCCGGCTGCGGCGCGGCGGTATCCGGGACCGGGAGGTCGGCGAGCGCGGCGACGCTGGTGAACGGCCCCGCCAGTACCTCCAGTCGGTCGTCCGTCCAATCGGGCCGGCGCAGCAGTGCGTAGGCGGGCCGGCGCCCCTGCAGTACGTGCTCCAGGAGGTCGGGGGTCACCGGGCTGCCCTTTCCGTGCGGAGGTCGGCCACGAGGGCGCCGGTGGTGGTGACCACCGCGCAACGGGCCGCGGCGTATTCGAGCGCCAGGCGGTGGGAGGCGGCGTCGAAGTCCGCGACGGCGTCGGCGACGAGGAAGGGGCGGATGTCGTGGGTGAAGGCGTCCACCGCGGTCATCAG
This sequence comes from Streptomyces sp. NPDC058674, assembly GCF_042716505.1. Classification (NCBI taxonomy): domain Bacteria; kingdom Bacillati; phylum Actinomycetota; class Actinomycetes; order Kitasatosporales; family Streptomycetaceae; genus Streptomyces; species Streptomyces sp. NPDC058674. The sequence continues at coordinate 3,074 of NZ_JBHXSC010000021.1, read as the reverse complement.
TACGCCGACGTGGGCGTAGACCCCGCACAGGATCAGCTGGTCGCGGCCGGCCTCCCGCATCCGCGCGAGCAGGTCGGAGGCGAAGAAGGCGCTGTAGCGCCACTTGGTGAGCAGCCAGTCCTGCGGGGCGGGGGCGAGCTCGGGGACGACCTCGCGGTCCTCGGGGGCCACGCGCATCCCCGGTCCCCAGAAGTCCGCGAGCAGTCCGCGCTCGCTCTCGCTCATGCCGCCGGGCTGGGCGGTGTAGGCCACGGGGATGGCCAGGTCGGCGCACCGGCGGCGGAGCAGGGCGGCGTTGGAGACCAGCTCGGTGCCGGGGGAGCCGCCGGACCGGAACGGCTCGAGGAAGTAGCGCTGCATGTCGTGGACGAGCAGGACGGCCCGGGCCGGATCCGGCTCCCAGGCGGCGGTGTTGGCGGGCAGATCGTCCGCGGTGGGCATGGGGTAGGGCTCGATGGCGGGGATTCCCGGCATGGTCGTCCTCGGTTTCTTTCCGTACGGAGGGCGCGCACGGCGCTGGCAGCCGTGCGCGGAAGGCAGGGGGCAGGGGGCAGGGGGCAGGGGGCAGGAGACTGGAAGGGGGAACGGGCGAGCGGGCGGCGGCCCGAGCGGGCGGGCGGCGGGGCGCGCGTGTCCGGCGGGGCCGCCGGGCGTCAGCCGCGCCAGGCCGCGGCGACCGCCGCGGCCTGCGCCGGATTGAGGCGCGGATCGCACAGGCTCGTGTACTTGGTCTTGGCCACGGAGATGTCCTGGGTGCCCCACACGCACTCGGTCACCTCGTCGGGCGTGGTCTCCAGGTGCAGCCCGGCGGCCACACCGCCGGCCGCCGGGACCGCGTCCTGGAACTCCTCGACCTCACGCACCACCGTGCCCACCAGACGGGTCTTGAGGCCGTCGGGCCCGCTGACGGTATTGCCGTGCATCGGATCGCACAGCCACAGCACCGGGTGGCCGGCCGCCCGTACGGCGCGGACCAGGGCGGGCAGCCGGTCCGCGGCGGTGCCCGCGCCCATCCGGGCGATCAGGGTGAGCCGCCCGGGGGTCCGCCGGGGGTCCAGACGCTCGCACAGCGCCAGCAGTTCGGCCGGTGTCATGCCCGGACCCACCTTGCAGGCCACGGGATTGGAGACGAGGGACAGCAGGGCCACGTGAGGGCCGTCGATCTGCCGGGTGCGCTCGCCGATCCACGGCCAGTGGGTCGAACCGAGGTGCAGGGAGCCGTCCGACTGCGTCCGCAGCAGCGGCAGTTCGTAGTCGAGCAGCAGCGCCTCGTGGCTGGTCCACACCGGGGACGAGACCCTCCGCCGGGCGGCCGACGGGCCGCTCCAGCCCAGCGCGTCCACGACCCGGCGGGCCGCCCGGTTGGCGTGCAGCAGCCGGGCGGGGTCCGGACGCCGCAGGACGGGGTCGGGCTCGGCCGAGTTGACGGCGGGACCCCGGTAGACCGGCAGTTCCAGCCCGTTCACCGTCTCGGTGGGCCGCGAGCGGGGCTTGCCGTACTGGCCGGCCAGCCGCCCCACGCGCAGGACGGGACGGCCCGAGGCCATCGCCATGGTCCCCGCGAGGGCGTCCAGCAGGCCCGCCTTGCGCGCGACGTCGTACGGGCTGCTCTCGGCGAGGTCCTCGGCGCAGTCCCCGGCCTGCACCACGTGGAGCCGGCCCGTGGCGGCCCCGGCGAGGTGGTGCGCCAGTTCCGCGGTATCGGCCGCCGTGACCAGCGGGGCGGAATTCTCCAGTTCACGCAGCACACCCGCGAGGACGGGGTGATCACGCCATTGCGGCTGCTGCAGTGCGGGCAGGGCGGATATCGAATTCCGTATCTCGTTCACCTGAAGTTCCATTCCGGTTCCGGGGATTCCTGGAGGGCCGCGGCCCGCACGGCGCGGGCGACGGCAGGGGTCACCCGGGGGTCGAGCGAATGGGGCACCACCCGGTCCGGGGCGAGGTCCGGGGCGGCCACCTCGGCTATCGCGTCGGCCGCGGCGATCTTCATGGATTCGGTGATGCGCCGGGCGCCCGCGTCCAGCGCGCCGAGGTAGACGCCGGGCGAGGCGAGTGTGTTGATGACCTGGTTGGGCCGGTCGGCCGCGCCCGTCCCGGTCACCGCGGCGTACCCGCCCAACGCATCCGGATCGACCTCCGGGTCCGGGCTGGACAGGGCGAACACGACGGGGTCCGGAGCCATGCCGGTGATCAGCTCGGGGGGCACGCGCGAACCGGACACGCCGACGAACACGTCGGCGTCGCGCAGGGCGACGGCGGCCCCGCCGTGCAGCCGCCGGGGGTTGGTCCGCTCCGCGAGAGCGGCCTTGACCGGGTTCATGCCCGCGCGTCCGGGCACCAGGATGCCCCGGGAATCGAGCACGGTCACGTCGCGGACGCCCGCGGCGAGCAGGATGGCGGCGCAGGCCACGCCCGCAGCCCCGGCCCCGTGCACCACCACGCGGCGGCTCCGCAGGGACCGGCCCAGAACGGCGCACGCGCCGCGCAGCGCGGCCAGGACCGCGATGGCAGTGCCGTGCTGGTCGTCGTGCATGACCGGGCAGTCGAGCGCCTCGGCCAGCCGGGCCTCGACCTCGAAGCACCGGGGTGCGGAGATGTCCTCCAGACTCACCGCACCGAAGGAGTGGCGCAGTCTGACGACGGTCTCCACGATCTCGTCGACATCGGTGGTGGAGAGCACCAGGGGTACGGCGTCCAGTCCGGCGAACTTCTTGAGCGCCATGGCCTTGCCCTCCATCACCGGCAGCGCGGCCTGCGGGCCGATGTCGCCCAGGCCCAGCACGGCGGTGCCGTCGGTGACCACGGCGACCAGCCGTCCGGCCCAGGTGTAGTGCGCGGCGAGCGCGGGATCGGCGGCGATGGCCCGGCTCACCCTGGCCACACCGGGGGTGTAGGCGGTGGCGAGGGAACGCGCGTCCTCGAATGCGGTGGTGATCTCGATGCCGAGTTTTCCGCCCTCGTGTGCGGCGAATATCTCGGCGTCCGTAACCGGCTTTCCGGCCTTGGTAGTGATCATGCCGAGAAGGCTAGTCACGGAAAGCGGGATTTCGGACTACCCGCTCGGGTAGTCC
>NZ_JBHXSC010000020.1:77082-95866 GCF_042716505.1 Streptomyces sp. NPDC058674 | reverse complement strand
TCTACCGCCTCGGTGTCGGCGGCTGCGTGAGAGGCGTTCGCGTGTGAGGGCGCGGCGGGCGCGGGCTGATCGGCGCCCGAGTCCCACATCTGCGGCTTGGCGGAGGTGAACAGCGGTCGGCCCGCGGGGTCCACGGCCTTCAGCTCGCCGTTCGCCTCCTTGCGCAGGCTGACGCCGTTGCCCTTGAGCCCGAAGTCGAGGGAGGCGAGCGCCGGATTGGCCGCGGCCTCGCGGTTCTTGACGATGAGCTGGTGCGCGAAGCCGGTGGCGTCCGCGGCGACGCGCAGGTCCACGCCCTGGAAGACCTCGGCGTAGGTGGCGCTGTTCCCGTCCAGGGTCGGCGCGGGCAGGGGCCCCGGCCACGTCAGGGTGACGTCGCGGCCGTCCTTGCGCATGGTGACCAGCGGGGCGTTGCCGCCACCGGAGAAGGTGAGTTCGGTGCGGGTCGCCTTGGGGGCGATCCGCCCGTCCTTCTGCTTCTGCAGGCCGGTGTCCAGGGGGATCAGCTTGCCGCCGCGGTAGACGCGCGTGGGCGCCAGCGACTGCTCGGACGAGAAGGTGCCGTCCGGGTTGGCCCAGATCTCCTCGTTCTCCGTGCGCTGCGAGGTGATCTCGACGCGCTTGCCGGTGCGCTTGGCCTCGGCGGTCGCCTTGGCCGTGATCTCCGCCTCGGTGGGCGATGCCGCCTTGGCCTTGTCGGCGGCGGGCCCGGCGGCCGCGGCCACGGGTACGGCGCTGCCGAGCAGGGTGACGACCAGGGCGGTCGCCAGGGTGAGTACCGGCAGCCTGCGGGAGGGCGGGCCGGCGACGCGTGGCCGCGTCGGGAAGGGTCTCACTGACTGAGTCCTCGGGGGTCGGTTTCGGCGGCTCCCTCAGGGGAGCGGCTGGAAACGATCGGTGCGACCTCCCGCGGGGGCCATTTTTTGGCCTTTCTTGGGGAAGGTCGCCGGTGTTCGATTGATTTGTAGCAGCCCCGACGGCGAAAAAGCGAAGGGGAACCTCTTCCGGCACTCTGTCGGCGCGTGCATTACCAAACACGGGCACGGAATCCCAAATTCCGAATTCTTCATTCCGCTTAGCGCTCTGACCTGCCTCGACGTCGGCGCATCCCGGGCACCCGGAACCTTCCCCGTCTTTTTCTGGGACCGTCACCTGCACTGTTAGGTTCAGCCCGATTGCCCGTAGCGCAGGAACCTGTGAATCTGCGCGTCCAGAGTGGAGTGTTCGATTTTGAGACGATCCCAGGCGCACGTCATGCGTGCGCCTTTGAGGCGTGTCTGGCGGTGGCCGGTCCCCGTTCTGGCGCTCGCCATGCTGACGACGGGGCTGACCGCGATCGACGCGGCAGCCGCCTCCGGGCCCGCGCTTCCCGGCAAGCAGAAGCTGACGAAGGTCACCGGCGAGCCCGTCAAGGGCAAGCCGGCCCCGGGCCCCGCCGAGTCGCAGACGAAGGCGTGGAAGGGTGCGCCGAAGATCGCGTGGCCCGCGGCGGGCTCGGCTGAAATCAGCCTGCCGTCCGCACCTGCCGCTCCGGCCGGTGCACTGAAGTCGGCCACCGGCGGACCCGCCGGCGTCGCGGCCGCCGACTCCGGGGCCTCCGGGACCTCCGGCACCTCCGGCACCTCCGGGACCTCCGGCAAGCCGGTCAAGGCCGGCACGCTTCCCGTGTCCGTCACCGCCGTGGCCCCGGCCGGCGCACCCGCCAACGCCGCCGCCCAGCGGTCGGCCCCCGCGGGCGCTCCGGCCGCCGACGGCCCCGCCGCGACCGCTCCGACCGACGTCAGGCTGAAGGTCGGCGTGCTCGGCCGGGACGACGCCAAGCGCGTGGGCCTCGCCAACAGCCTGCTCCTGTCGGTCGACCGTACCGACGCGGGCACCTCCGCGGCGCCCGTCTCGGTGGAGCTCGACTACGCCGCGTTCAAGAACGCGTACGGCGGCAGCTGGGGCTCCCGCCTGCGCTTCACGGCGATACCCACCTGCGCGCTGACCACCCCGAAGCGGCCCGAGTGCCAGGGCAGCACCCCGGTCACCACCCGGAACGACCCGGAGACCGGCAAGCTCGTCGCCGTCTTCGACGCCCCGGCCAAGCCCGCTCCGGCCCCCGCGCCCGTCGGCAAGGCCTTCCTGAGCGCCCCGTCCGCGGGCCCGCTCGCGGGCGCCGCCACAGGCGGCGGCACGACGCTGGCCGCCTCCCCGGGCGCCGACGGCGCCAACGGCACGTACAAGGCCACCTCGCTGAGCGCCTCGGGCTCCTGGCAGGCCGGCGGTTCCGCGGGCGACTTCTCCTGGTCCTACCCGCTGGACATCCCCGCCTCCCTGGGCGGTCCCAGCCCGTCGCTGTCGCTGGGCTACTCCAGCGCCAACATCGACGGCCGGACCAACGCCTCGGCCCAGCAGACCTCCTGGGTCGGCGACGGCTGGGACCTGGCCTCGAACTACATCGAGCGGGGCTACGTCCCCTGCAGCCAGGACAAGCGGGCCGGCTCCGGGTTCAACAACCCGAAGGACGACACCGGCGACCTGTGCCACGGCGCTCCGATGGTCACCATGTCGCTCAACGGCGGCTCCACCCAGCTGGTCCTGGACGACACCACCAAGAAGTGGCGCCCGGCCAAGGACGACGGCTCGCGCATCGAGCTGCTCCAGGGTGCGCAGAACGGTGACAAGGAGGGTGACCACTGGCGGTTCACCAACCCCCAGGGCATCCAGTTCCACTTCGGCCTGAACAAGCTCCCCGGCTGGGCGACGGGCAAGCCCGTCACCAACTCGGCCTGGAACGTCCCGGTCTACGGCAACCAGCCGGGCGAGCCCTGCTACAACGCGGTGTTCGCCGACGCGGTGTGCGACCAGGCGTACCGCTGGAACCTCGACTACGTCGTGGACCCGCGCGGCAACGCGATGACCTACTGGTACCAGAAGGAGGTCAACCACTACGGCTCCAACTACAAGATCGCCGGTGGTTCGACCGCCCGCGCGTACGACCGCTCCGGCTGGCTCGACCGCGTCTCCTACGGCCTGCGCAGCGACAACCTGTTCGCGAACGCCCCGGCGCAGGTGAAGTTCACCGTCGCCGAACGCTGCCTGACCACGCCGACCTTCAACTGCGACCCGGCGAAGCTCAAGCCCGAGGTCGACTGGGAGATCGCCAAGGAGTGGCCGGACACCCCGGGTGACCAGCTGTGCGCCGCCGGCGAGGAGTGCAAGGGCCGGTTCACCCCGACCTTCTTCACCCGCAAGCGGCTGACCGAGGTCAGCACCTTCGTCTGGAACGGGACCGCGCACAAGCCGGTCGACACCTGGGCGCTGACCCAGACGTTCCCCATGACCGGCGACGGCACGGACTACCCGCTGTGGCTCGCCGAGATCAAGCACACCGGCAAGAACGGCGCCGAGCTCGCCCTCCCGCCGGTGAAGTTCCGCGGCAAGCAGCTCGACAACCGCGTGGACGGCCTCGGCGACGGCAAGCCGGCCTACCGCCGCTACCGGATCGAGGCGATCGACACCGAGACCGGCTCGACGATCCTCGCGCACTACGCGGACACCCAGTGCCGGGCGGCTGACCCGCGCGTGATGCCGGCCTCGCCGGAGAACAACACGCTGCGCTGCTATCCGGTGGTCTCCGAGCTCCCGGACCCGACGGACCCGACGCGCGAGCGGAAGATCTACTCGACCGACTGGTTCCACAAACACGTCGTGGACTGGGTCCAGGAGGACGACCGCAACGGCAACTCGCCGTCGCGGCGCACCGAGTACCAGTTCCTCGGCAGTCCGGCGTGGGCGTTCGACGACGAGACCGAGATGATGCGTCCCAAGACGCGCACCTGGTCCCAGTGGCGCGGCTACGAGCGGGTCCGGACCTTCATCGGCCAGGCCCCGGACAAGCGCTCCATGACGGAGACGCTGTTCTTCCGCGGCCTGGACGGCGACCGGCTCGCCCCCTCGGGCGGCAAGCGCACGGTCAAGGTCAAGGACTCCGAGGGCATCGAGCTCGCGGACCACCGCCTCTTCGCCGGCCAGACCCGCGAGGTCCTGGCGTACAACGGTGAGGGCGGCGCCCTGGAGGCGGCGACCACGTACACCCCGTGGCTGCACGGCCCCACAGCGACCCGCCTGCGCAAGGGCGAGACGGCGGCGGAGGACATCGAACCGCAGCAGTCGTTCGTCCAGCAGACGACGGACGTCGGCTCGCGCATCCTCCTGTCGGACGGCCGCGGCTGGCGCCGTACGGCGATGACCACCAAGTACGACACCCGCGGCTTCGCCGAATGGGTCTCGAACCGCGGTGACGTCGCCGACCCGTCGGACGACAGCTGCTCGCGCTACTGGTACGACGCGGACGAGACCCGCTGGATCATCGCCCGCCAGAAGCGGGTGGAGACGGTCGCGAAGGCGTGTGACGCCACCGGTGTCCAGCGCCCGGCGGACGTGACCTCCGACATCAAGATGTCGTACGACGCGGCGGGCAACGTCAAGTCGACGGAGTCGCTGACCGGATACACCGGGGGCAACCCGGTGTACCAGGTGGACGGCAGCGCGACCTTCGACGCGTACGGCCGCCCGCGGACGAGCACGGACGTCTTCGGCAAGACGACGAAGCTGGACTACACGCCGGCTTCGGGGCAGATCGTCACCAAGGTCGTCAGCACCAATTCCGAGGGTCACACCCAGACCACGGAGACCGACCTGGGCCGCGGCTCGATCCTGGCCAAGCAGGACACCAACGGCCGTCGCCAGGTGATGGAGTACGACGCCCTGGGCCGCCTGGCCAAGGTGTGGTCGCCGTCCCGCAACCCGCTGAGCAAGTCGCCGAACGGCATGTTCTCGTACGACGTCCGCACCGACGGTCCGGTCGTCATCACGAACAAGGCCCTGCTGGACGACGGTACCTACCGCACCAGCTTCGACATCTACGACAGCAGTCTGCGCATCCGCCAGACCCAGATGGAGGCCCTCGGCGGCGGTCGGATCATCTCCGACACCTTCTACAACAGCCTCGGCCAAGTCTGGAAGAGCAACGGCGCTTACTACACGGCCGGTACCGCTTCGGGCGTGCAGTTCGCCCCGAAGGACAACGAGGTCCCGTCCTCGACGATGACCGAGTACGACGGCTCGGGCCGCTCGACGGCTCAGATCTCCCGCAAGCTCGGCCAGGAGACGTCCCGCACCACGACGGCGTACGGCGGCGACAACATCACCGTCGACCCCCCGAAGGGCGAGACCCCGACCCGGGCCTTCCTGGACGGCGCGGGCCGCAAGACGGAGCTGCGCTTCTTCAAATCAGACTCGCCGACCGGCGCGTACGACAAGACGACGTACGCCTACAACCAGCGCGGCGCGCTGGAGTCGGTCGTCAACCAGTCCGGCGACAAGTGGGGCTTCGAGTACGACATCCGCGGTCGCCAGACCAAGCAGACGGACCCGGACAAGGGCACGTCGACGATGACGTATGGCCAAGGCGATCGCCTGACGTCTATGACCGATGCCCGCGGTAAGGTAGTCGCGCCCGAGTACGATGCGCTCGGTCGGGTAGTGGCGACGCACGAGGGTTCGGTGACGGGTCCGAAGCTGACCTCGAACACGTACGACAGCCTGCCGGGTGCCATTGGACTGCCGGTGTCATCGTCACGGCACGTGGGCGACAAGGTCTACACCCAGGAAGTAACCGGGTACGACCCTGAATACCGGCCGACCGGGACCAAGGTTACGATTCCGCCCTCAGAGGGTGCCCTCGGCGGTACGTACGAGTTCACCACTGGTTACCGGGAGAATACCGGTCTGACCGAGTGGACGGAGCAGCCGGCAGTGGCCGGCCTGCCCGTCGAGCTCACCGAGATGCAGTACAACCACTTCGAGCTGCCCACGATGATGGGCATCGAAGGGCAGACGTTCGTCGACAAGGTCGACTACTCGCCGATGGGCGACGTACTCCGGACCTACACGGGAGCGGCCGGCTCCCAGGTCTACACGTCGAACTACTTCGACGAGCAGACCCGCCGCCTCACCCGGACCGTCAACAGCCGGGAGAAGGCACCCGGCGCGATCAACGACACCACGTACGCCTACGACGCCGTGGGCAACATCCTCAAGATCGCCGACAAGGAGGGCCCGACCGCCACTCCCGACGTCCAGTGCTTCGCGTACGACTACATGCGCCGGATGAACGAGGCCTGGACGGCGACGGACGACTGCGCGGCCCAGCCGAACGCGTCCGGCCCCGGGTCCAAGCCGCAGGTCGGCGGCCCGAATCCGTACTGGAGCTCCTACAGCTTCGACGCGGCGGGCAACCGCACGAAGGACGTGCAGCACTCCCCCACCGGTGGCCTCACCAAGGACGTCACCCGCGCCTACACCTACGGCACGCCGGGACAGGCCGCCGCCAACGGTCTGAAGAAGGTGGACACCACCGGACCGGGCGGTTCGCGCACCGAGTCGTACACCTACGACGCGGCGGGCAACACGAAGACGCGGACCATCCAGGGCGACACCCAGAACTGGGATTGGGACGCGTCGGGCCAACTGGCCAAGGTGACCAAGGGCACCGAGTCGACGGAATTCGTCTACGACGCCGGCGGCAACCGCCTGATCAAGCGCGACAAGACCGGAACCACGCTGTACCTGCCGGGTACCGAGGTCAAGCTGACAGCAGCGGGCAAGCTGGAGGGCACGCGCTACTACGCCCACCCGGCCGGCCCGAAGATGGTCAAGACGGTCAAGGACGGCGTGACCTCCACGTCGTACCTGATGTCCGACCAGAACGGCACGTCGACCACGGCGGTCGACACCAAGTCCTCGGCGATCACCCGCCGGAAGTTCACTCCGTACGGCGAGACCCGCGGAGCCGCCCCGTCCGTATGGCCGGGGAAGAAGGGCTTCATCGGCGGCGAGGTCGACGAGACCATCGGCACCGTCCACCTCGGCGCCCGCGAATACGATCCGGCGACCGGCCGGTTCCTGTCGGTCGACCCCATCGTCGACTTCAACGAGCCCAAGCAGCAGAACCCGTACGTCTACGCGAACAACTCGCCGGTGACGTTCAGCGACCCGAGCGGCCTGTCGATCGCACCTCCGACGATGCCGATCAAGGACTTCACTGACGCGGAGGCTGCCTGGGCGAACATGATCCAGGGCAAGAGCGCCCTGGACATCGCGCTAGAGATCGCGATGGGCATCCTGAAGGACGCCTCGGGCTACAACGACATCCGCGACTGCCTCGGCGGCTCGTGGGGAGCCTGCGCCGGACTCGCCCTGGACGCGGCACTGCCCTTCGCGGGCCGCGCGAAGCGCATCATCAAGGCGCTGGACAGGGCCTGGGAAGCCTTCAACAGCTGGTCTCAAAAGCTGGCTCTGGCACGCGACATCCTCAGGCGGGTAGAGCGCTACCAGCAGGCGATGGCCAAGTACGCCGAGGACCTGGCCGAGTGGAAACGCCAGGTGGAGGAAGCCGCCGAACGCGCGAGAAAGCTGGAGGAGGAAGCCGCGGCGGCCCGCAGAGCTGCCCAGGAGGCAGCAGCCGCAGCCGCCAAGAAGGCCGACGAGGCCAAGGCCACGGCGGCCAAGCAAGGCAAGGCCTCCGCAACGAAGTCCAAGAAGGCTGACGGCGACGGCAAGGCATCGAAGTCCTCGGAGACGAAGAAGGCCGACGCTCCGAAGAAGTCGTCGGGCAAGGAGCAGGACTCCGGCGGATCGCAAAAGGGCGAGACCTGCAACAGCTTCGTGCCGGGCACGAAGGTCCTGATGGCGGACGGCTCGGCCAAGTCCATCGAGGACGTCGCGGTGGGCGATGAGGTCGTCGCGACCAATGCGGAGTCGGGTGCGACCGCGAACCAGCCGGTCGTCGCGCAGATCCTCGGCGAGGGCCAGAAGAACCTTGTCGAGATCACGATCGACACCGACGGCACCAAGAGCGACGCCTCCGAGACGCTGACCGCGACGGACGGCCACCCCTTCTGGGCCCCGTCTCTCAACAGTTGGCTGAAGGCCACGGACCTCGCAGCCGGCATGTGGCTCCAGACGTCGACCGCCACCTGGGTCCAGGTCACCGAGGTCAAGCGCTGGACCCAGCAGAAGAAGGTCCGCAACCTCACCGTCGCCGGTGAGCACACCTATTACGTGCTGGCGGGGGCCACGCCGGTCCTAGTGCACAACTGCTCGGCCACCGTGCAGGAACTGAGCATGGCGAAGCCTGCGCACGGTACGACCGAGTCGCATCTCAAGCCGCTTCGCGACCTCTCCGATGACGATTTCCTCAACGCCATCAACAATCCGAGCGACGGAACGTTCATCACCCTGAATGACCTCAACACGGTGGTTCAGGGGAATCACCGTGTGGCGGAGCTCGCGCGGCGCGCGGATGACCCGGCCAGCAAAATCCAGTGGACGACGAAGGTCGCCATCAAGCGTCATAAGCGAGACATGAGCATGTTCGACGACTTCGACGGAGGAGGCGGCGGCGGCGGAAAGAGCCTGGATGACGTATGGAATAGTCTGGACTGGTGACGAGATTGCCTGATCAGGTCAATTCGAGTGCGTACGGGGTCAGAATCGCCTCGTACGCGGAACTCCTCGAGCTCCACGACGACCCTCGCAGCGTTCACTTGAACGCCCGACTGGATCGCCTGATCTCCGAAGGACGCATGGAGCGCGATGGATTGCACATCCTCATGCCCATGTTGGAGAACGGATTCCGAGAGGCGGTGGGAGAAGAGTCATTCAGGTGCTATCTCTGGTTCCTCGAATCAGGTAAGGCCGCACGCTCTTGCGTGCTGGTTGACGTACCGGAGAGTCACCTTCTGGCGCTCCGCCGACTCGGTCAAAGCGCTCTGGAGAAGGTAGTTCTGAACCTTCTCGGAGAGTTGCCCATCGAGACCGTCTCGTAAGGTTCAGAAGCCCCGCCGGATGTTTCCGGCGGGGCTTCTGGCTCAGGCTGCGTGGTGCGGGGCTCTCCCCTTGCAGCTCCGCGCTTCACCGCCGCCGCAGGTCCGCCACCCTCGCCCGTTCGCGGTCCCCCGGTTCCGGCAGGGACGACGTGCTGCGGAGCTGCGCCGTCGGGGCGCCCCGGCGCTGGACCGGGAGGGGGGAGTCGCGGCGGGGGCGGCGGCCCTGCATCGGGTCGCCCGAGGCGCCCGGGTGGGTCGAGCCCGCCACCGTGATCTGGACGCCCTGGTCGGCGAGGGCCTGGAGCTCCGTGCCCGCGCGGTCGTCGTGCGGCGGGGGCTCGTCCGTGACCAGGCGGGTCATCACGTCCGTCGGCACCGTCTGGAACATGGTGTCCGTGCCCAGCTTCGTGTGGTCCGCGAGGACGACCACCTCCGCCGCCGCTTGGACGAGGGCCCGGTCCACGCTCGCGCTGAGCATGTTGGACGTGGACAGGCCGCGCTCGGCGGTCAGGCCGCTCCCGCTCAGGAAGGCCCGCGAGACCCGCAGCCCCTGGAGGGACTGCTCGGCCCCGCTGCCGACCAGCGCGTAGTTGGACCCGCGCAGGGTGCCGCCGGTCATGACCACCTCGACCCGGTTGGCATGGGCCAGCGCCTGGGCGACGAGCAGCGAGTTGGTGACGACGGTCAGGCCGGGCACCCGGGCGAGCCGGCGGGCCAGCTCCTGGGTCGTGGTGCCCGCGCCGACGACGATGGCCTCGCCCTCTTCGACGAGGGAGGCCGCGACATCGGCGATGGCGGTCTTCTCCGCCGTCGCGAGATGGGACTTTTGCGGAAAGCCGGACTCCCGCGTGAAACCGCCCGGCAGTACCGCACCGCCGTGCCGGCGGTCGAGGAGTCCTTCTGCCTCCAGCGCCCGCACGTCCCGCCGTACGGTCACTTCGGAGGTCTGGACGACGCGGGCGAGCTCCCGAAGCGATACCGCTCCGTTGGCCCGCACCATTTCGAGGATCAATTGGCGACGTTCTGCAGCGAACACGAAACTGACAGTAACCCCAACGACCGTCTTCTTTCAGCTCCTTGCGCCGGAATACCGAAGTTGTCCGTATGGCGGGGCGACTAGTGGTATACGCGGTCCGAGAGTTGGGTGAACGTCGGGCCACGCTCCGGGCACCCCGCCCCAAACCCCTTGCCTTTTGGGGCGGTTGGGGCGGATCAGGCCTCTCCTGCGGCCTTCCGGGTGTGCAGCTGGCGGGCCGCCTCGGCGATCGATCCGGACAGCGAGGGGTACACGGTGAACGCGTTTGCGATCTGCTCGACCGTCAGGTTGTTGTCGACGGCGATCGAGATGGGGTGGATGAGCTCGCTCGCCCGCGGCGCGACGACCACACCGCCGACCACGATGCCGGTGCCCGGACGGCAGAACATCTTCACGAAGCCGTCCCGGATGCCCTGCATCTTGGCGCGCGGGTTGCGCAGCAGCGGCAGCTTCACCACCCGGGCGTCGATCTTGCCCGCGTCCACGTCGGCCTGGGTGTAGCCGACGGTGGCGATCTCGGGGTCCGTGAAGACGTTCGAGGAGACCGTCTTGAGGTTCAGCGGGGCCACCGCGTCGCCGAGGAAGTGGTACATCGCGATGCGGCCCTGCATGGCGGCCACGGAGGCCAGCGCGAAGACACCGGTCACGTCGCCGGCCGCGTAGACGCCGGGCGAGGAGGTGCGGGAGACCTTGTCGGTCCAGATGTGGCCCGATTCCCGGAGCCGGACCCCGGACTCCTCCAGGTTCATGCCCTGGGTGTTGGGCACGGCGCCGACCGCCATCAGGCAGTGCGTGCCGGTCAGCACGCGGCCGTCGGAGAGGGTGACCTCGACCCGGTCGCCGACCCGCTTCGCGGACTCGGCGCGCGAGCGCCCCACCACGTTCATGCCGCGGCGGCGGAAGACGTCCTCCAGGACGGCGGCCGCGTCCGGGTCCTCGCCGGGCAGCACCCGGTCGCGGGAGGACACGAGCGTGACCCGGGAGCCGAGGGCCTGGTACGCGCCGGCGAACTCGGCGCCCGTCACACCGGAGCCGACCACGATGAGCTCCTCGGGGAGCTCATCCAGGTCGTAGACCTGGGTCCAGTTCAGGATGCGCTCCCCGTCGGGCATCGCGTCCGGGATCTCGCGGGGGGTGCCGCCGGTCGCGATCAGCACGGCGTCGGCCGTGAGGATCGTCTCCGTGCCGTCGGCGGCCGTGACGATGACGTCCCGGGTGCCGTCGATGCCCTGCGGGCCGCCGAGCTTGCCGCGCCCGCGCATGACCCGGGCGCCGGCCCGGGTCACGGAGGCGGTGATGTCGTGCGACTGGGCGAGCGCGAGGCGCTTGACGCGTCGGTTCACCTTGCCGAGGTCCACGCCGACGACGCGCGCGGCCTGCTCGATGTGCGGGGTGTCGTCCGCGACGACGATGCCGAGCTCCTCGTACGACGAGTCGAAGGTCGTCATGACCTCCGCGGTCGCGATGAGCGTCTTGGAGGGGACGCAGTCGGTGAGCACCGACGCCCCGCCGAGACCGTCGCAGTCGACGACGGTCACCTCCGCGCCGAGCTGGGCCCCCACCAGGGCCGCCTCATACCCGCCGGGTCCACCACCGATGATCACGATCCGGGTCACGAAAAGTCCACCTCACGTCTACCCGGTCGGCTGCCGCCCCGGCCGGTGTTCCGGGGGGTCTCCCCGGGGGATGCATTCCGTGCCCCATTGTCCCGCACGCTCCAAGGTGCTTCGCGCCCGGTCCCTCCATCCGGGCACGCGGCCACCGCCGCCCCTCCCGTACCCTCGACCCCATGTCGCTCTACGCCGCGTACGCCGGCAACCTCGACCCGCGGCTGATGACGCGCCGCGCACCCCATTCGCCGCTGCGCGGCACGGGCTGGATCAACGACTGGCGGCTGACCTTCGGCGGCGAGCAGATGGGGTGGGAGGGCGCACTCGCCACGGTCGTCGAAGCCCCGCGCCACCAGGTCTTCGTCGCCCTGTACGACATCGCGCCGCCGGACGAGGAGTCGATGGACCGCTGGGAGGGCGTCGGGCTCGACATCTACCGCCGGATGCGGGTGCGGGTGCACACGCTGGACGGCGAGGAGGCGGCCTGGCTGTACGTGCTGAACGGCTACGAGGGCGGCCTGCCCTCCGCCCGCTACCTCGGCGAGCTCGCCGACGCCGCCGAGTCCGCGGGCGCCCCGCACGACTACGTGATGGAACTGCGCAAGCGCCCCTGCTGAGCCGCCCCGCCCGCCCGGGGGACGAGCCCCGCCCCGCCCGGGGGACGATTCGGCGGAAACAACAAGGCAACGATCCGAACACCGTGAGCTGTGCCATCTACGCGCGTAGGGATCGAGCGGTTACGCTCGTCCGCGTGAACGCATCTGTTACCGACCCCTTCGCCGCCGCCGACGCCGCAGCCGCCCGCCTGCGCGAGCTGACCGGCGCCGAGACCCACGATGTCGCCCTCGTGATGGGCTCCGGCTGGGCCCCCGCCGCAGAGGCGCTGGGCGCCCCCGAGGCCGAGTTCCCCGTCACGGAGCTGCCCGGCTTCCCGCCCCCCGCCGTCGAGGGCCACGGCGGCAAGATCCGCTCGTACAAGATCGGCGACAAGCGCGCGCTGCTCTTCCTCGGCCGGACCCACTACTACGAGGGCCGCGGCGTCGCCGCCGTCGCCCACGGTGTCCGCACCGCCGTCGCCGCCGGCTGCAAGACCGTCGTGCTGACCAACGGCTGCGGCGGTCTGCGCGAGGGCATGCAGCCCGGCCAGCCGGTCCTGATCAGCGACCACCTCAACCTGACGGCCACCTCGCCGATCGTCGGCGCCAACTTCGTGGACCTCACCGACCTCTACTCGCCGCGCCTGCGCGCGATGTGCAAGGAGATCGACGAGACCCTCGAAGAGGGCGTCTACGTGCAGTTCCCCGGCCCGCACTACGAGACCCCGGCCGAGATCAACATGATCCGCGTCATGGGCGCCGACCTGGTCGGCATGTCCACCGTGCTGGAGGCCATCGCGGCCCGCGAGGCCGGCGCCGAGGTGCTCGGCATCTCCCTGGTCACCAACCTCGCGGCGGGCCTGTCGGGCGAGCCGCTGAACCACGAAGAGGTGCTCCAGGCCGGCCGTGACTCGGCCTCGCGCATGGGCACGCTGCTGACCCAGGTCCTCGCGCGCATCTGAGCGACCGCGCGCGAGGGCCCCACGGTACGAGAGGTAAGGCGGAAGCAGTGCAGGAACAGGACGACCTGATCACCCGGGCCCAGGCCTGGCTGGCGGAGGACCCGGACCGCGAGACGGCGGCCGAGCTCGCCGCCCTCGTCGAGTCGGGCGACACGGCGGAGCTCGCGGACCGCTTCTCGGGCACGCTCCAGTTCGGCACCGCCGGGCTGCGCGGCGAGCTGGGCGCGGGCCCGATGCGGATGAACCGCTCCGTGGTCATCCGGGCCGCGGCGGGCCTGGCGGCCTACCTGAAGGCCCGTGGCCACGACGGCGGCCTGGTCGTCGTCGGCTACGACGCGCGCTACAAGTCGGCGGACTTCGCCCGCGACACCGCGGCCGTGATGACCGGCGCCGGTCTGCGCGCGGCCGTCCTGCCCCGCCCGCTGCCGACGCCGGTCCTCGCGTTCGCCATAAGGCACCTGGGAGCCGTCGCCGGCGTCGAGGTGACCGCGAGCCACAACCCTCCCCGGGACAACGGCTACAAGGTCTACCTCGGGGACGGCTCGCAGATCGTCTCCCCGGCGGACGCCGAGATCGCGGCGGAGATCGCACGCGTGGGCGCCCTCGCCTCGGTCCCGCGCCCGGAGTCCGGCTGGGAGGGCCTCGGCGACGAGGTCCTGGAGGCCTACCTGGCCCGCACGGACGCCGTCCTGACCCCTGGCTCCCCCCGGAGCGTGCGGACGGTCTACACCGCCATGCACGGCGTCGGCAAGGACGTCGTCGTGGCGGCCTTCGCCCGCGCCGGCTTCCCGGCGCCGGTGCTGGTCGCCGAGCAGGCCGAGCCCGACCCGGCCTTCCCGACCGTGGCCTTCCCCAACCCGGAGGAGCCGGGGGCGATGGACCTGGCCTTCGCGAAGGCCGCCGAGGCGGACCCGGACATCGTGATCGCCAACGACCCGGACGCGGACCGCTGCGCGGTCGCCGTCCCGGACGCCTCCTCGGCGACGGGCTGGCGGATGCTGCGCGGCGACGAGGTCGGCGCGCTGCTGGCGGCCCACCTGGTGCGCAAGGGCGCCCGGGGCGTCTTCGCCGAGTCGATCGTCTCGTCCTCGCTGCTGGGCCGGATCGCGGAGGCGGCGGGCGTCGGCTACGAGGAGACCCTGACGGGCTTCAAGTGGATCTCCCGCGTCGAGGGCCTGCGGTACGGCTACGAGGAGGCGCTCGGCTACTGCGTGGACCCCGAGGGCGTCCGCGACAAGGACGGCGTGACGGCCGCCCTGCTGGTGGCGGAGCTGGCCTCCGAGCTCAAGGAGCAGGGCCGCACCCTGACCGACCTGCTGGACGACCTGGCGCTGGCCCACGGCCTGCACGCCACCGACCAGCTGTCGGTCCGCGTCTCGGACCTGTCGGTGATCGCCTCGGCGATGGCGCGGCTGCGGGCGGAGCCGCCCGTGTCCCTGGCGGGGCTGCGGGTCGTCTCGGCGGAGGACCTGAACCGGGGGACGGAGTCGCTGCCGCCCACGGACGGCCTGCGGTACTACCTGGACGGCGCCTACAAGGCCCGGGTGATCGTCCGCCCGTCGGGCACCGAGCCGAAGCTGAAGTGCTACCTGGAGGTCGTGGTCCCGGTGGCCGGGGCCCGCGACCTGGTGTCGGCCCGCGCGCGCGGCCAGGAGGTCCTGGACGCGGTCAAGAAGGACCTCGCGGCGGCGGCCGGCATCTGATCCGGCCCTTCACCGGCCCCCCGGGCACCCGCCCGGGGGGCCGTCGCCGTCCCCGGAAGCCGTCGCCGTCCGCCCGCGGCTGTAGCCGTTCCCCGGGGGCGGCGCCGCTTCCCCGCGGCCGTCGCCGCCCCCGGGGGTCCGGTCCGCTCAGCGGGGGGTGGGGCCCGCCGACGGGGAGGGGCGGACCAGTTCGCCCAGCGTCGGCACCGACTCCGGGCGCGAGCGGACCGCGTCCGTGCACTCCCAGGCCCGGGGCGGGTCCGCGTCCGGGCCGCCCAGGACCACCGGTCCCGGCCCCGCGGACACCGCGTCGTTGCCCGCCAGCGTGCAGACGATCTGCGACAGCGCCACCGGCGGCAGGTCCTCCGGCTTGCGGCTCAGGCGCACCGTGCCCGCCGGGTCGCCCGGCCTCGGCGCGCCCGCCGTCATCCCCGACGGCACCCCGGTGGTGAAGCCGGCGTCCCGCTCCTCGGTGGAGGGCGACCGCTCCAGCGCCTCCAGCAGCGCCTGCGCGACCAGCGCCACGGGGTCCCGTACGACGCGCTTCTCGGGCACCGGAACGATTCGTTCCACGCCGACGAGCTGCGATCCGCAGACCAGCTCCACCGTGGCCCGGAAGCCCTGCACCCCGCTCTGGCCGCCCGCCTGCTCCGGGGTGTCGCACGACACCCGCGAGGGCGCCGGACCCACGTCCACCGGCACGGTCGTCGCCCGGATGCCGCACCCGGACACCAGGGCCACGAGGGCCGCCACGCACGGCAGGACCGACAGCGCCGGACCGCGCCCCCTACGCCTCGCCACCCGCGATCACCTTCCCCACGTCCACGGGCAGCCGCAGGGTGAACAGCGCGCCGCCCCCCTCGCCGTTGGCGGCGGTGATGTCGCCGCCGTGGATGTGCGCGTTCTCCATGGCGATCGACAGGCCGAGCCCGCTGCCGTCCGACTTCGGCCGCGACGCGCTCGCCTTGTAGAACCGGTCGAAGACGTGCGGCAGCACCTCCTGCGGGATGCCCGGTCCGTTGTCCCGTACCGCGATCACCAGCCACTCCCCCTCCACGGCCACCGACACCCGCACCGGCGAGCCGCCGTGCTTGAGCGCGTTGCCGATCAGGTTGGCGAGGATCACGTCGAGGCGGCGCGGGTCCAGGCGCGCCATGATGTCCCGGGCGGCGTCGAGCTCGACCGCGTCGAGCCAGGCGCGCACGTCGATGCAGGCGGTGACCTGGTCGGAGACGTTCACGTCGTCCAGTACCAGCCGGGCCGTCCCCGCGTCGAAGCGGGTGACCTCCATCAGGTTCTCCACCAGGTCGTTGAGGCGCCGCGTCTCGCTGACGACCAGCGCCACCGCCGGTGCGATCATCGGATCGAGGTCGTCGACCTCCTCCTCCAGCACCTCGGCCACCGCCGTCAGGGCCGTCAGCGGCGTGCGCAGCTCGTGGGACATGTCCGCGACGAAGCGCCGACTGGACTCCTCCCGCGCGCTCATGTCGGCGACCTTCTTCTCCAGCGCCTCCGCCGTCTTGTTGAAGGTGTGCGACAGGTCGGCGAGTTCGTCCGTGCCCGACACGTCCAGCCGGTGGTCCAGCTCGCCCTCACCGAGCCGCCGGGCCGCGTCGCCGAGCCGCTGTACGGGCTTGAGCACGGTCCGGGCCGCGGCCTGCGCGAGCAGCGCGGAGCCGAGCAGCGCCAGACAGGTCGCGATGGTCAGGGACCAGCCCAGCGCGTTGAGGTCGTCGCGCTCCTGGGCGAGCGACTTGTACATGTAGCCGGTCGGCCCGCCGCCCACGATCCGCGTCCCGCCGACCAGGTACGGATTGCCCTGCGGCTTCGTCCGCTGCCAGTACACGTGGTACTCGGAGTCGTTGCCGGAGGTGGTCTTCTGCCGGTCGTTCACCGCGTGCTGGAGGGAGGCCGGTACGTCGCGCAGCCCGAAGGAGTCGGGGCCCGCCGCGCCGGACACCTCGCGGCCGTCCTTGCCCGCGTGCACCAGCAGCACGCTGTAGCCGGGACTGCTGCCCGCCATCAGTTCGGCGGTGCGCTGCATCTCCTCGGCCGTCGGGTCCCCGGGCAGCGCGGCGGCGCGGTTCTGCATCTCCTGGCGGAAGTCGCCGAGGGCGGCGTCCTGGGTACGGGTGAGGACCGCCTCGCGGTTGAGCCAGTAGGCGATCCCGGAGGCGGAGACGGCGGCGGTCAGCGCGACCAGCGCGAAGACCACGAGGAGCCGCAGCCGCAGGCTGGTCCAGCGCCGGCCCGCGAGCAGCGACGGGATCACAGCGGGGAGTCGAGGCGGTAGCCGACGCCCCTGACGGTCCGGATGAGCGTCGGTGAGGACGGCACGTCCTCGACCTTGGCGCGCAGCCGCTGCACGCAGGCGTCGACGAGCCGGGAGTCGCCGAGGTAGTCGTGCTCCCAGACGAGGCGCAGCAGTTGCTGGCGGGAGAGCGCCTGTCCGGGCCGGCGGCTGAGTTCGAGGAGCAGGCGCAGCTCGGTCGGGGTGAGCTGGAGGTCCTCGCCGTTCTTCGTCACGGTCATGGCCGCGCGGTCGATGACCAGCGAGCCGAAGCTCGCCGAGTCGCTGGACTCGCGCTCGCCGCGCCGCAGTACGGCCCGGATGCGGGCGTCGAGGACCCGGCCCTGGACGGGCTTGACCACGTAGTCGTCCGCTCCGGACTCCAGGCCGACGACCACGTCGATGTCGTCGCTGCGCGCGGTGAGCAGGATGATCGGCAGCTGGTCGGTACGGCGGATGCGGCGGCACACCTCGAAGCCGTCGATGCCGGGCAGCATCACGTCCAGCACGATCAGATCCGGCCGCTGCTCGCGCAGCAGTTTCAGGCCGTCCTCTCCCGTCGCCGCGGTGGCCACTCGGTGGCCCTGGCGTGACAGGGAGAGTTCGAGGGCCGTGCGGATGGCGTCGTCGTCCTCGATCAGCAACAGGAAAGGCACGGCCTCATTCTGTCCCATCGGCCGACGGGAGTTCGACCGTCGGGAGGAGGGGATCTCGCCGGGGCGGCTGTGACAGGCCTGTGACAGACGACGGACACCGCGGTTAAGTCGGCCGTGCAGGCTTCAGTCATCGAACGAAGCACGGACCGAAGCAGACTCCACGACGGGGGGCGCGAGATGAACACGCTGCACAGCACCAGCACCAGTGCGGTCGTCACGCGGCTGCACGATGTGAACCGCCGGGCGGGTGTCCGTACGACCGCGGTAGCCCGCCCCCGGCAGGCGCACGTGGTGGCCATCGACGCGAACACGTACCAGCCCTCCGGCGCCGTTCCGGCGCGGCCGGCGGCCCCCTCCAGTGCCTCGGAGGCGGAGTTCACGGCGTACGTCCAGGAGCGGCGTGCCGCCCTCTACGCGACGGCCTTCCACCTCACCGGCGACCGCCACGAGGCCGAGGACCTGCTGCAGAGCGCGCTGTTCTCCACGTACCGCGCCTGGGACCGGATCAGCGACAAGGCGGCCGTCGGGGGCTACCTACGCCGCACGATGACGAACCTGCACATCAGCGCGTGGCGCCGGCGGAAGCTGAACGAGTACCCGACGGAGGAGCTGCCGGAGACGGCGTCGGACACGGACGCGATGCGCGGCACCGAACTGCGCGCGGTGCTGTGGCAGGCGCTGGCCCGCATCCCGGAGCCGCAGCGCACGATGCTGGTGCTGCGCTACTACGAGGGCCGCACGGACCCGGAGATCGCGGAGATCCTCGGAATCAGCGTCGGCACGGTGAAGTCGAGCATCTGGCGGTCGCTGCGGCGGCTGCGGGAGGACGAGGCGCTGAGCTTCGGCCGCGACGAGGCGGAGTCCTTCGGGGAACTGGTGGCGTAGGGCCACCGCACGGACCATCGGGCCAGGGGGGCCCGTCCTACGGGGGTGGGACGGGGGCCGCGGGGGGAGGGGGGGGGGTGGGGGGGGGGGGGGGGGGCCCGTAAGCGCGCCCTCCCACGGGGCGGGGGGGGGGGGGGGCAGCCCGCTGGGGCGGCGCCCGGCGGGGGCGG
>NZ_JBHXSC010000020.1:63911-77072 GCF_042716505.1 Streptomyces sp. NPDC058674 | reverse complement strand
GGTGTTGGGGGGGGGTTGGCCCCCCCCCCCCCCCCGGGGGGGGGGGGGGGGGGTCCGGGGGGGGGGGGGGGGGGGGGGGGGGGGGGGGGGGGGGGTTGGGGGGGGCGGGGGGCCCCCACGATCCCGCCCTCTCGCACGTCCGGGGCGGCGCGGGTCACAGCCGCTTGGCGCTCCGCAGGGCGGCGGCGTAGTAACCGTTGCCGTCGAGGCGGGAGGCGCCGCCCTTGTCGCCGATGGTGGGGCCGTTGGCCTCCTCGCGGCTCGAAATGAAGATCTTGTGCCCGTCGGTGTCGTTGCCGAGGTACATGCCGGTGTGGTCCAGCCGCTCGCCCGAGCGCGCGTCGAGCTTGAAGAAGACCAGGTCGCCCGGCTGGAGGACGTCGGTCGAGGCCGGCCGGTCCTGCGGGGCGACGCCCTTGAGGGGCAGGATGTCCACGCCGGTCTTCGAGCGGGCCATGCCGTTGGCGGTGCGCGGGAGTCCGTTGCCGCCCGTGTCGGAGGCCATCAGCGGGAAGCGGCCGCGGTAGCCGAAGACCGTGCGGATGAAGCCGGAGCAGTCCAGGGACCGGAGCTTGGCCTTCTCCGGCTGTTCCGTGGTGCCGTTGCGGAAGGTGTAGGGGGTGCCCAGGTAGTCGTAGAAGTCCGACTGCTCCAGGCGGAGGTCGCTGCCCGCGGAGCCCTTCGGGTTGAGCGGCCCGAAGGCCGCGTCGCCCGCGTACTGGAGGCCGGCGGCGTCCTTCTTGGCCGGCGCCTGGTCCCCGTACTGGAAGGCGACCGCGAAGAGGTCGTCCTCCTCGCTGCCGTAGTACTTCTTGAACCAGTCCTGGAACCACTGCTCGCGCTCGGCGCCGTTGCGCCAGCTCTCCGGCAGGAGGCGCACCCAGTTGTCGGTGACGACGCGGGTCCGGGTGGTGGCCGGCTCGGTGAAGGTGCGGCTCTTGCCGGTGAGCGACGCGGTGCGCGCGCCGTCCGTGAAGGTGGCGAGGACGGCTCCGTCCGCACCCCGCAGGACCGAGCGCTCCGGGTTCTTCAGCCGGTCCCACTTCTGGGCGCCCTCCTGGCCGCCGCCCTTCTGCACCCGGTCGGTGACGCGCAGCACCTCGGGGGCCTGGGCCTGCTCCTCCTTGCGCAGCTCGTAGGTGAAGTACGCGCTGGCGGCCAGCAGGAGCGCCACGACGGCGGCGTGCAGGACGGGGCGGGTGCGGCGGGCGGGCTTGGCGGTCATCGGTGCGCTCCGGGCGGTGCGGGTGATCGGGCGTGGCGTCGGTCAGGCGTGCGGCATGAAGCCGAGCAGGATGCCCGAGGTCAGGACGACGTACGTCATGAGCGTCGCGGACCCGGTGGCGAGCAGCGTGGCGCCCTTGGGCTGGCGGACGAGCTGGTAGGCGATCAGTCCGGGGACGATGAAGCCGAGGGTCTGGTTCGCGTACAGCAGGGGGAACTTCATCTGGAGCACGATGACCACCGTGGCCTGGAGGAGCACTCCGATGAGGACGACGGCCGCGAACAGGCGCTTGCCGTAGAGGATGACGAACTTCTGGGTGACGAGGGTGAGCGCGTACGTCAGGGCGGTGATGCCGACGACGAGCGCCGCGCGCTGGAGGTCCTCGATGAGGGTGAGGGCGAGCCAGCCGGGCGTGATCATGCCGCCGGGCGAGAGGTTCGTCGTCAGGTAGCAGAGCAGGGAGAACAGCAGGCCCAGCGCGATGCCGATCGCGGCGATCTCGGGGGTGAGGACTGCGGGGATCAACGGGGTTCTCCTGGACTCTGCCACCGCGGGTTCGGGTGGGGCTCGTGCGGGTGGGGCGGCCAGGGCTGCTCGTACGACGCCTGCGGCGGGTGCGGGCCGCCCTGCGGCTGCCGGGCCTGCGGCTGCTGCGGCGGGTACGGAGCCTGCGGCTGCGGCGGGTACGGAGCCTGCGGCTGCTGCGGCGGGTACGGAGCCTGCGGCTGCTGCGGCGGGTACGGGGCCTGCGGCTGCTGCGGCGGGTGGACGTACTGCCGCGGTACGGGGGGCTGCGTGAAGCGGGCCTCCTGGGCCGCGGTGAGGTCCGCGTACGGGTCGAGGTGGGTGGCGTACAGCGGCTGTGCGGGCGCGGCCTGCCGGGGCTCGGCGCGCTCGCGGTCCGGGGCGCCCTCCTCGGGCTCCTCGGACTCCTCCTCGAAGCCGGGGAGTTCCGCGAGGTGTTCCAGGAGGATCTCGCCCTGCCCGTGGATGTTGCCGATGGCCACGAGGGAGGAGCTCTCGCCGAGGTGGCCGAGCAGTTCGTTCATGAACTCTCCGCCGTCGCGCTGGTCGCCGCCGAGGTCGACGGCGCGTCCGCGCCACTCGGCCGGGATCGCGTCGATGGCGCTCTTGGCCGGGTGCCCGATCACGAAGACCTTGTCGGGCATCAGGTCGGGGATGATCGAGCCCATCTGGCCGTTGCGCTCGACGCGGTCGGGGCGGCAGTTGATCACCACGTTGAGGGGGCGGTCGACGGCGCCGAGGTCGAGGAGCTGGTTGATGTTCATCAGCGTCGACTCGGGGTCGTTGGCGGCGAAGACGTTGGCGAAGCGCACCCGCTTGCCGCCGGGGGCCACGTACCGCTCGACGGAGAGCACGCCCGGGTCCGGCGGGGCGTCGTACATCCCCTGGAGGGCGGTCTCGCGGTCGACGCCGAGGAGGTCGGCGACGGTGAGCGCGATGGCGACGTTCTCCTTGAAGGTGAACCAGCTGAAGCCGCGCAGCTCTTCGTCGCTGACGGTGTCGGGGTCCGCGTAGACGAGCGTGCAGTTCCTCGCGTCGGCCTCCTCCTGGAGGACGTGGAAGCGCTCCTTCTCGGCGGTGACGCAGATTCCGCCGTGCGGCATCGAGCGCGACAGGGAGCGTGCGATGTCGTCGAGGGTGGGGCCCATCTCGGCGACGTGGTCCTCGCGGACGTTGCACAGCACGCCGATGGTCGACTGGATCAGCTTCGACTGGTTGATCTCCTGGAGCGCGGGCATGACCGCCATGCACTCCATGACCAGCGCGTGCGGCCGGTAGGCGGCGGCGCGCCGGACGATGCCGATCTGTTCGACGACGTTGGCGATGCCGAACTTGCGGTAGACGGGCTCCTCGGTGGCGTCCGGGTGGATGAAGCGGGCCGCGGTGCCGGTGGTCTTGGCGACCGTCAGCAGTCCGCCGCCGCGCAGCGCTCCCGCGCACAGCCGGGTGATGGAGCTCTTGCCGCGGATGCCGTTGACCAGCACCCGGTTCGGTATGTGCGCGAGGTTGGCGTAGTGCCGCCGCTGCTCGACGATGCCCGCGACGAGCATGACCAGACAGCAGACGAGCAGCACGCAGTAGAGGAAGAGCACGGTGGATCAGTTCCTTCCGGCCGGGGTGGCACGGCCGGGCGTCCGGCCGGCGGCGCCGCCGGCGGCCTCCCGCTTGCGCTGCTCCAGCAGCTGCAGGCGGATGACTTCCAGGCTGCGGGTGACGGCGCCGACCTCGTCGTGGTGGGTCGGGTAGACGACGGTGCGGCGGTCGCCGTCGGCGAGTGCCTCCGCGCGGTCGGCGAGGGCGCGCAGCGGTCGTACGACGATGATGTGCATCCAGCCGAGGCAGGCCGCCGCGCCCGTGAGGCCGAGCAGTCCGGCGAGCACGGTGCGGTTCTGCGCGGTGTAGGCGGGGATCTCCAGGCCCTTGGCCGGCTGCCAGGTGACGACGGTCCAGTCCAGGGCCTGGGCCACGCCTCCGCCGGTCATCGGCGCCGCGGCGGCGATGGTGACGCCGCCGTCGCGGAGCAGGGCGCTTCGCGGGCGCGGGCCCTTGTCCGCCTTCCCGTCCGCGGCGTCCTTCCCGTCCGCGGGCGCCTTCTCGTTGGCGGCGGTCACCAGGGCGTCGAGCTTGGCGTCCGAGAGCGGTGTGAAGGCCAGGTAGCCGTTGTTGCCGCCGACCACCCGGTGCTCGGCGTCGACGACGCGCACCTCGCCCAGACCCGGCCGCTTGAGCAGGGCGTTGAGGAAGTCGATGCGCAGTTCGCCGACCACGGCCGCACCGCCCAGGCCGGGTGCCTCGGCGTACTCGGTGATGACCGGCTGGTTGCCGCTGTCGACGAGGGTCACGGCCTGCTGCGAGGGGCCCTTGCCGCCGGGGTGGCGGGGCTTGCCCCCGGCGCGGGCCAGGACGGTGCCGTCGGCCTTCAGGACGTAGAGGGACTCGTAGCGTCCGTGCTGGGCCCGGGTGTGCTCCAGCACCTTCGTCATCTCGGCGGCGGAGGTCCTGTCGCTGATGGCGGAGGCGACGGAGGTGAGGTCGGCGTGTCCCTCGTTGAGGGCGCGGCGCACCCGGTCGGCCAGGGTGTCGGTGCGTTCGCGCTGGTCGTCGACGATCGTGCGGGGCACCTGCACGGAGGCCCCCGCGCGGTTGAGGGCCAGCAGGAGCGGCGCCGACCACACCAGCAGCAGAATCCCGCACACCGCGAGGAGCGCGCGGGTCCCGATCCGTGCGCGGCGGCCGGTACGGGGGCCGGCGGCTTCCGCTCCGGCCTCGCCGAGGAGCTGGCGGCGCAGCCGGTCGAGGGCGGCGCCGATGCGGGCGGTCTCCCCGTACTTCGGCACGGTGACCGGACGGTTCAGGTCGCCGCGGCCGATCCGGCGGCTCTCCAGGAACAGCCGGAGCAGGGGGCGCTGCACGGTCACCACGAGCAGGGCCACGGCGAGCGCGCCGAGGACGAGCAGGGCGCCGGCGGCGGCGATCCAGAAGAAGGAGTCGACGACGGCGGAGCGCTCCTCGGCGACGCCGACGAACGAGACGACGGTGAGGCCCAGCGCGGTCGCGTCGGTGCCCACACCGGGCTGTGCGCCGGTGAGCTTCGCGTATCCGGCCACGGAGCGGTGGCCGGACCTGGAGTCGCCGAGCAGGCTGCCGCTGACGCCGGCGAAGCCGCCGGAGCCGGGCTCCTTGGCCTGGAGGGGGTGCTGGGCGGACTTCCGCGCGACGGTCTTCGCGAACTTCCCGAGCTGCTTCCTCTCCTGCTCGGAGCCGCCGATGCCGTCGCTGCCGAGGACCTGTCCGGATGCGTCGAGGACGGCGATGGCACGGGACCTGCCCAGGCTGACGCCCGGGACCTTCAGGCTGCTGGAGGCGACCAGGAGCTGCTGGGGGCGGTCGGGCCAGGACAGCAGGGCCAGGGTGAGGAGGCGGGTCTCGCCGTTCTCCAGCCGGACCATGCGGGGGGCGAGGCCGGACGGGCCGTTCAGCTGCGTCAGGTCGAGGGCGGTCAGCGGGAGGTTCTCCCCGCGCTGCGCCTGCAGGCGCCCCGACTTGATCTCGATCACGGCCGTGCCGCGCCACTTCTGGTAGACGCTGCCGAGCTTGTCGAGGACGGAGTCGGGGGAGACCGGTTCGCCGGAGCTGAACAGGGAGGCGGTCCTGCCGATGTCCGTAATGCTCTCGTCCAGGGAGGCGCGCAGGGCGATGGCGCCGTCCTCCGCGAAGTGCTGCTGCGAGGTGAGGACGGCCGGCGGTACGGTCTCCTTGCCCACGTGGCCGAGCTGGAACGCGGTGAGGGCGGCCAGGGCCAGCAGCAGGGCGGACAGGGCGGCGATGGGCGGCCGGATGCCGCCCAGCAACGACATGTCGGCCCGGCGGCGGGTCCGGTGCCGCCGCTCCGATCGCGACGCGGCCAACGCGGGCTCCTCTTCGTTCTGTCCTGGAGCCGGTGCGGCCGAGGGAGTGTGCTGATCTGGGGGTACGGGGGGGGTGGGCGCGCGGGCGCGCCGCGGGGCCTCGGCGCGTCAGGTCAGGGCGGGCCGCTCCGCCCGGCGGGGCGGGTCGTCGCGGGGGTGTTCCCGGCGGCCGGTACGGCTCTGCGCAGTCCGAACGCGCCGCGGCGGGCCGGGAGAAATCCGGGCACGGGGGCGGGCGGGCCGAACCGAAAAGCGGAGGAAGAGGTACCGGAGGGGATCACTCCGATATTTTCATATGACTATGAGTGCTCCACGGACCAGGCGAATAACGATTGCGGTTCTGTGCGGCGCGTTCCTTGCGCTTTGCGCCATTTTGGTGCTTTCGGTGATCGGCCCGGGAGACGTGTCGCAGGCCCGCCCCGCGGCCCCCGCACCCCGGCCGTCCTCAGGCACCGACCTGGAGCAGCGGATCGCCCGCTTCACCTCGGGGTTCGTCGGGCGCGGCGGGTACCGCACCCCCACGGACGGCGAACGGCAGGCGTTCACCAAGGCCTTCGCCCACCTGCTCGACGGTGACACGGAAGCGGCGCGGGCCGGCCTGGCCGAGATCGACTTCACCCTCCGCACCGTCACGGACGCCGCCGGCGGACGCCGGTACGCCGAGGTGGCGGACGGGGCGAGTGAATCGGGCCACACCGCCCGCGGCTGGGGCCGCGTCTACGTCGATCTCGACCGGCCCGTGCGCTGGTCGGTGCAGGTCCCCCACCCCGTCGCCGACGCCCGCACCGAGCTCCTGGGCGTACGGGTGCTGCGCGGCGCGCCCGGCGGGGTGCTGGTGCTCGCCGGGGCCCACCGCGACGCGGGCGAGGGCGGCGCCGCGGACGTGGCGCACCGCGAGGACTCGGTCTTCCACGGCGTGGTGGAGGAGCTGGTCCGGCGGAAACTGCCGGGGGTCCAGCTGCACGGGTTCGCCGACGAGTCGTTCCGCGGGCGGGACGCGGTGGTCTCCACGGGCGCGGGCGACAGCGCCCTGGCGGACGCGGAGCGGTTGACGGCCGCCCTGCGGCGCGACGACCTCGACGTCTGCACGGCGTACTCGGCGCGGTGCAAGCTCGCCGGCCGGGAGAACGAACAGGGGCGGACCGCCGCCGACCGGCGGTCCGGCTTCCTGCACGTCGAGCTGAACAAGACGCTCCGGGGCGACGACGAGGGCCTCGACCGGGCAGCGGCCGCGATCACCACTCTGACGGACCGCTGGTCCCGCCGCTGACGGCGGCCGGGCGGGCGGCACGACCGGCACGACCGGGCCCACCGGCGGCCGGACTAGGGCGGACCGGGGTGGGGCGGGGATGAAGGGTGGGGGAAGGTGGGCCGTACGCATGCCCCGGGGGGGATGGTGCATGCGTACGGCTCGCCACCGGGCGGGCTTCTCCGACAGGGGGGGGTCGTACTGGCCCGCTGGAACGCTCGTTTCCCGAAACGGCGGGCGTAAACGGCTCCGTTCAGAAGAAGCCGAAAAAATGTCCGAAGCTCAGGCGACCCCTGCCGGCGCCGTCGTGCGGTGGCGCCCCGCCGCCGCGGCGGCCAGCCGGCCCAGGGCCTCGTCGCGGGCGCAGGCGTGCGCGCCGAGCGCGGTGTGCCGGGCCACGATGCCCCGCTCCGCCCGCATCAGCCGCCAGCCCCGGCGCAGCAGGAACGGCACGGACTTGCGGCCCTCCCGCAGGTCGCGGGCGAGACGCCGCCGGAAGGTGGTCGAGGGGCGCCCCCGCAGGCATATGGCGTCCGCGAGCAGGCCCAGTTGGCGGCAGCGGGTCGCGATGTCGGCGGCGAAGATGCCCTCCGCGATGAACAGCGGGGTGTGCGGGGAGCGGACGATGTCCAGGGTTTCGGTGCCCGTGCGCGCGCTGGTCGCGAGGTCGTACACCGGGACGTCCGTCCGTCCCGCGGCGCACAGTTCGGCAATCGCGGCGACGGCCGCGTCCGCGTCCCAGGAGGCCGGGGAGTCCCAGTCGATGTCGGAGCTGCCGTCGACCAGAGGGAGGGTGGGGTCGTCGCCCTCCTTGTAGAAGTCGTCGAGGCGCAGCACGGGCAGCCCTGAGCGGGCGGCCAGCGAGGATTTTCCGGAGCCCGACGGACCGGTCAGCAGGACGACTCGGGTCGGCGAAGAGGAGGAGGAGCTCACGGGACACCAGTCTGAACCATTCCCCCGGGTAGGGGATCCTCCCGGTGGCCGGTTGGTATCGAGGATCACACCTCAACTACGCTGCGTGCGCACGCGACCACGACCTCAGGCGGGATTCCCATGGCACGTCACGCAGCCCCCTCCACCCCGAACCGGCTCCGCGCCGCGGGCCTGACCGTCTCCATGGCCGGTGCGGCCCTGGCCATGGCCGCCGGAGGCGCCCAGGCCGGTGAGCTGTCCGTACCGGCGGCCCTGGCCGGGGTCGCCGACCCGGTGGCGAACCTCAAGGTGAACCCGCTCGCGCACACCGGGGTGGACCCCCTCGACAACGGCGTGGCCACCAAGGTCGCGGACTTCCCGTCCGTCGGCACTGGCATGGTCACCGGCATCCTGACCCAGGGGCCGTCGGTCGGCGAGCTGCCCACCGCGGCCGTGACCTCGCTGCTCGGTCCGGCGCTCCCCCGGACGTAGCGGCACGGGACACGCGCAGGGGCCGGGGCACGCACGCGAAGGCCCCGGCAGCGCGGGGGACGCTGCCGGGGCCGGTTCGTGAGGGGTCTCTCGTGCGAGGACCCGCCCGCTAGTACGAGGACCCGCCCGCGCCCAGCGAACCCGTCGGGTGCCAGACCGTCTTGGTCTCCAGGAACGCGGTCATGCGCGAGGTGCCCGGATCGGCGCTCCAGTCGTCCACAGGCTGTGGACGCAGCACGCGCTTGAGGTTGTCGGCCGCGGCGATCTCCAGTTCCTTCGCCAGCTCCGCACCGGCTCCGGCCAGGTCGATCGCGTTGACGTCCTGGTGGGAGGCGAGGTGCGGACCCATCTCGGCAGCCTTGCCGGACAGGATGTTGACCACGCCGCCCGGCAGGTCGGAGGTGGCCAGCACCTCGCCCAGCGACAGCGCGGGCAGCGGCGCCCTCTCCGAGGCGATCACGACGGCCGTGTTGCCGGTCGCGATGACCGGGGCGACGACCGAGATCAGGCCGAGGAAGGACGAGTCCTGCGGGGCCACGACCGTGACCACGCCGGTCGGCTCCGGGGTGGAGAGGTTGAAGAACGGGCCGGCGACCGGGTTGGCACCACCGGTGATCTGGCCGATCTTGTCGGTCCAGCCCGCGTACCAGACCCAGCGGTCGACGGCCGCGTCCACGACGGCGCCCGCCTTGGACTTGGACAGGCCCTCCGCCTCGGCGACCTCGCGGACGAACTGCTCGCGGCGGCCCTCCAGCATCTCGGCGACGCGGTAGAGGACCTGGCCGCGGTTGTACGCGGTCGCGCCCGACCAGCCGCCGAACGCCTTGCGGGCGGCGACGACCGCGTCACGGGCGTCCTTGCGGGAGGACAGCGGGGCGTTGGCCAGCCACTTGCCCTTGGAGTCCGTCACTTCGTACACCCGGCCGCTCTCGGAACGGGGGAACTTGCCCCCGACGTACAGCTTGTAGGTCTTGAAGACACTCAGACGCGTCGACGACTCAGACATCGAGGTACCCCTCCAGGCCGTGACGGCCGCCTTCGCGCCCGAAGCCCGACTCCTTGTAGCCGCCGAAGGGCGAGGTCGGGTCGAACTTGTTGAACGTGTTGGCCCAGACGACGCCCGCGCGGAGCTTGCCCGCGACCGCGAGGATGCGCGAGCCCTTCTCCGTCCAGATGCCGGCGGAGAGGCCGTACTGGCTGTTGTTGGCCTTCGCGACGGCCTCGTCGGGCGTACGGAAGGTCAGCACGGACAGCACCGGGCCGAAGATCTCGTCCCGCGCGACGGTGTGCGCCTGGGTGACGTTGGTGAAGAGCGTCGGGGCGAACCAGTAGCCCGCGGACGGCAGCTCGCACTCCGGGGACCAGCGCTCGGCGCCCTCGGCCTCGCCGGTCTCCGCGAGCGCGGTGATCCGGGCGAGCTGCTCGGCGGAGTTGATCGCGCCGATGTCGGTGTTCTTGTCGAGCGGGTCGCCCAGGCGCAGCGTGGACAGGCGGCGCTTGAGGGAGTCCAGCAGCTCGTCGTGGATCGACTCCTGGACCAGCAGGCGCGAGCCCGCGCAGCAGACCTGGCCCTGGTTGAAGAAGATGCCGGTGACGATGCCCTCGACGGCCTGGTCGATCGGGGCGTCGTCGAAGACGATGTTGGCGCCCTTGCCGCCCAGCTCCAGGGTGACCTTCTTGTCGGTGCCGGCGACGTGGCGGGCGATCTTCTTGCCCACGGCCGTAGAGCCGGTGAAGGCGACCTTGTTCACGTCCGGGTGCTCGACGAGGGCCGCGCCCGCGTCGCCGTATCCGGTCAGGATGTTGACGACGCCCTTGGGCAGGCCGGCCTGACGGCAGATGTCGGCGAAGAACAGCGCCGACAGGGGCGTGGTCTCGGCGGGCTTGAGGACGACCGTGTTGCCGGTGGCGAGCGCCGGGGCGATCTTCCAGGCGAGCATCAGCAGCGGGAAGTTCCACGGGATGACCTGGCCGGCCACGCCGAGCGGGCGCGGGTTCGCGCCGTAGCCCGCGTGGTCGAGCTTGTCGGCCCAGCCCGCGTAGTAGAAGAAGTGCGCGGCGACGAGCGGGAGGTCCGCGTCGCGGGTCTCCCGGATCGGCTTGCCGTTGTCCAGGGTCTCCAGGACGGCCAGCTCGCGGCTGCGCTCCTGGATGATCCGGGCGATGCGGAAGAGGTACTTGGCACGCTCGGAGCCCGGCAGCGCGGACCACTTCTCGAAGGCCTTGCGGGCGGCCTTGACGGCGCGGTCCACATCGGCGGCGCCCGCCCGGGCGACCTCGGAGAGGACCTCCTCGGACGACGGCGACACGGTCTTGAAGACCTTGCCGTCGGCGGCCTCGGTGAACTCGCCGTCGATGAAGAGCCCGTAGGAGGGGGCGATGTCGACCACCGAGCGGGACTCGGGAGCCGGTGCGTACTCGAATACAGATGCCATGGTGATCAGTCCACCGTCACGTAGTCGGGACCGGAGTAACGGCCGGTGCTCAGCTTCTGGCGCTGCATCAACAGGTCGTTGAGCAGGCTGGAGGCGCCGAAGCGGAACCAGTGGTTGCTCAGCCAGTCCTCGCCCACGGTCTCGTTGACCAGGACCAGGAACTTGACCGCGTCCTTGGTGGTGCGGATGCCGCCGGCCGGCTTCACGCCGATCTGGACGCCGGTCTGCGCACGGAAGTCGCGGACGGCTTCGAGCATCAGCAGGGTGTTGGCGGGGGTGGCGTTCACCCCGACCTTGCCGGTCGACGTCTTGATGAAGTCGGCTCCGGCCATCATGCCGATCCAGGAGGCGCGGCGGATGTTGTCGTACGTCGACAGCTCGCCGGTCTCGAAGATGACCTTGAGCCGGGCGGCGCTGCCGTCGGGACGGACGCACGCCTCCTTCACGGCCCTGATCAGCTCGTACGTGTCGAGGTAGCGGCCCGCGAGGAAGGCGCCACGGTCGATGACCATGTCGATCTCGTCAGCGCCGGCGGCGACCGCGTCGCGGGTGTCCGCGAGCTTCACGGGCAGGGCGGCGCGGCCGGCCGGGAAGGCGGTGGCGACGGAGGCCACCTTGACGTCGGCGCCGTTCAGCGCCGCCTTGGCGGTGGCCACCATGTCGGGGTACACGCAGACGGCGGCCGTCGTCGGGGTCGTGCGGTCGGTCGGATCGGGGATGACGGCCTTGGCGGAGAGCGCCCGGACCTTGCCCGGGGTGTCCGCGCCTTCCAGGGTCGTCAGGTCGATCATCGAGATGGCCAGGTCGATGGCGTACGCCTTGGCCGTCGTCTTGATCGAACGGGTGCCGAGGGCGGCCGCGCGGGCCTCCAGGCCGACAGCGTCGACGCCGGGCAGCCCGTGCAGGAAGCGGCGCAGCGCACTGTCGGACGTCGTCACGTCAGCGAATGCGGTGAGGGTGGTGGGCATGGTCACCACCTGAGCATATCTACGCGCGTAGCGACCTGTCACCCCCTCCCCCGCTTCCGGTGCGCAATCGACACCTCCGCTCCTGTTACGCGGCCATGACAGGAAGCGGATCATCCACCCGCACAAGATCAATAGATTTCGTACCAGCAGCCCGCCAGACACTCCTCCGGACTTCGACCCGACTGAGAAAAACGCGGCATGCGACTCTCCTCCACCCTTCCGAGACCTCGCCTTCAGGAGTCGTTATGCGTACCGCCCTCCGTGCCTCCATCGCCACCGCCGTCCTCGCCGGAGCCCTCCTCGCCCCCACCGGCACCGCGTTCGCCACCGCCGCCCCGCAGAGCGCGGCGGCCGCCCCGGGCGCCGCTGCCGACCGCTACACCGGGACGCCGGTCTACATCGGCGAGGGCCTGGTCGCGGTGCTGCGCAACGGCGCCGAGGGCCCGGAGGCCTGGATTCGCGCCGTCGGCAAGGACTGGAAGCCGGGCGACGTCCACATGGTCCGCGTCATGACCGTGCTGGACCGCAGCCACCTCTCCGGCACCGTGAACGGCCTGGACCTGGAGCTCGTCGGCGCGAAGACCGCTGCCCCGGTGCTCAAGGTCACCGCCACCGCCTCCGGCACCACCACGTCCCACCCGCTGCCGAAGTCCTCGGCGGGCGGGGGGCAGGGCGCCGAGTGCGTTTCCACGACCGTCCGGCTGGGCGTCGGCGGCACGCTGCTGGCCGACCTGACGACCACCCCCGCGGGGCCGCAGGTGCAGCTGGTGGACGGCGTCACCCACGGCGCGTACAAGAAGCTGACCCGCACGAACCCCACGCTGGCCGCGGGCGACCGGACCGTGGCCCGCATCCTGAACGCGAGCTCGGCCGAGCCGCTCTTCGAGTACGCGACCCCCGGCGGGCAGTACGCCTTCGAGACCGCAGCCTTCCCCGCGCTCCCCAAGGGCTGCCGCTTCGACCACGCCCTCACGAAGGGCACCGAGGCCCCGCAGCCGAACGGGCCCCTCACCAAGCCGTCCGCCGCGCCCTCCGCGAAGCCGAGCGCCGCCGCCCCTGCCGCCCCTGCCGTCCCTGCCGCCACCACCGCCGCCCCTGCCGTCCCTGCCGCCGCCGCCCCGAGGGCGCAGACGGCCGGCCAGACCTCGGTCATCCCCCGGGGCGGGGTCGCCGCGGGCGCCGAGATCGCCGCCGAGGAGGGCGTCGGCTCCGCCGCCGCCGCGTCGGCCGGTGGCCTCCTCGCGGTCCTCGCGGGTCTGGGCACCGCCTTCGCCCTGCGCCGCCGCGCCCGCACCCAGGGCTGAGGCACCCCGCCCCGGCCCTTCCTCCCCGTTCTCCTGCGGCGGGCCACCTCCTCGGTGGGCCGCCCCCGGCCGGTGCCCGAGCCCCCCCCAGGACACCCCCCGACCCGGCCTGCACCCCGCCGCCCACCACGCCGCCGCCCCGA
>NZ_JBHXSC010000020.1:0-63901 GCF_042716505.1 Streptomyces sp. NPDC058674 | reverse complement strand
CTCCGACGTCGCCACCCATGCGTACCCCCTCGGCTTCCGGTTAGGGACTGGCCGTGGGCCGGGCCCCCCCCCCGGGGGGCCCCGCCGCGGGCCGTTCCCGGAGCACCCCCATGGACTCCCGCGTACGCGTCCTGCTCGCCGCCTCCCTCCTCGCGGCCGCCCTGAGCGGCTGCGGCGCGGCCGGCCCCGCCGCCCCGCGGTCCGCCGCCGCGGCGCCCCCCGCCGCGCCCGCGGCCACCCTGCCCGCAGTCCCCCCCGCGGCCCCGCTGCCCGCCTCCGCGCCCGTGCGCGTACGGATACCCGCGGCCGCCGTGGACGCCTCACCGCTGCTGGAGCTGGGCCTGGCGGCCGACGGCACCGTCGAGGTGCCCTCCGTGGCCGACGGGGACAGGATCGGCTGGTACGGCAAGGGCGTCACCCCCGGCGAGACCGGTCCCGCCGTACTCATCGGCCACTTCGACACCGTGCGCGGACCGGCCGTGCTCAGATACGTCTCACGGGTCCGTACCGGCGACGAGATCACGGTCCACCGGGCGGAC
Source organism: Streptomyces sp. NPDC058674 (assembly GCF_042716505.1). Lineage (NCBI taxonomy): Bacteria > Bacillati > Actinomycetota > Actinomycetes > Kitasatosporales > Streptomycetaceae > Streptomyces > Streptomyces sp. NPDC058674. The sequence goes on along the minus strand of NZ_JBHXSC010000020.1, from coordinate 63,362 downwards.
GGCACCGCGGCCGTCTTCCGGATACGCGAGCGGGAGCAAGTCGACAAATCCCGCTTCCCCACCGCCAAGGTCTACGGCGACACGACGCGGCCCGAGCTGCGCGTCATCACCTGCGGCGGTGAGATCACCGCAGGCCACCGCCCCGACAACATCATCCTGTACGCCGATCTCGTGGGCTGAGACGGCGTGCGGCAGAATCGACCGCATGAGCAGCCAGCAGCAGCCGTCCGACGAGCCCGTGTACGCCGACCGGGTCTACCGCTCCTCCATGGCAGTGGTCACCGGAGTGCTGCTGCTCGCGCTGACCGCCTGGCTCTGCGGGGACGCCGTCGTGCGCGGCGCGGGGAACACCCCGTGGATCTCGCTGGCGGTCGCGCTGTGCGTCGTACCGCTCATCGTTGCCTTCACCGTCCGCCCCGCCGTCTTCGCCAACGACGACCGGCTGCGCGTGCGCAACCCCTTCCGGGTCATCGAGCTGCCCTGGGGGTCCGTGGACGCCGTGCGCGCCCGCTACTCCGCGGAGGTGCTGGCCGGGGGCTCGACGTACCAGCTCTGGTCCGTGCCCGTCTCCCTGCGGGAGCGCAAGAGGGCGACCCGCCCCGCGGGCGGCCGGTTCGGCGCCGGCGGCCTCACGGGCCGCGGCGCCGCCGCACCCGCACCGGGCGCCGCCGCCCGGCCCGCCGAAGCCCAGCGCGCGGGGGCCGACCGGATCGTGGACGAACTGAACGGACAGGCCGAGCGCTGCGCCTCGCGTACGGGCGCCCAGGGCCCCGTGCGGGTGCAGTGGGCCTACGAGATCATCGCCCCCGTCGCGGCGGGCGCGGTCCTGCTGGCCGTCCTCCTGGCGACCGCCTGAGCGACCCAGCCCGGCGACCGGCAGCCGAGCGACCGGCCGAGCAAGCGCCTGGGCAACCCCGTCCCGCGACCGCCCCAGCAACCGCCCTGCGACCGCCCGAGCAACCGCCCTGCGACCGGCCGGGCAGGCGCCCGAGCGGCCACTGGGCAAACGGCCGAGCGGCCGCCCGACGTGCTCCCCGCCACACCCCCGCCCGTGCGGAACCGGGGCTACCGGGTGCGGCGTCCTCGCAGGTGTGCAGCGTCATGAGGCAGGCGAAAACGCCGCCACCGCCATCCGTCTCCGGCTCCGGCTCACGGCCGGGCTCCTGCTGGCCGCTCATCTCCTGGTCGCCGGCTGGCTGACCCTGCGGCCCCTGGACGTGCCCTGGGCCGCGGCCGCCAATCTGGCCCCGCTGGAGGGAATCAGGGCGGACCTCGCCCTCGGCCCGCTGGAGGCCGCCCGGCGGATCGGGGAGGGGCTGGCGCTGCTGGCCCCGCTGGGGGTGCTGCTGCCCCTGGTCAGCGGGCGCCTCGCGCCCTCGCCGCTGTCCGCGTGGTCCTCGCTGGCCCGGACCGCCGCCGCGGGCGCGCTGGTCTCGGTGTGCATCGAGATGCTCCAGACCGCCGTGCCGGGACAGGTGGTCGACGTGGACTCGGTGCTGCTCAACACGGTCGGCGTTCTGCTGGCCCACGTGGCCGTCGTACCGGCGCTGCGGGCGCGGATGCGGCGCTCACAGGCCGCTTATCAGGGGGCCACCCCGAGAATTACCAGGGTCGGGCTCGGCCCGTGGACCGACGTCCTGTCGGCGGTCCGGCGGGAGTATTGAGTCATCGCAAGAAGAGCGATCCCCGACGAAGGAGACACCATGAGCGCCCTTGCCCGCCCCCGTGACGGACGATGGATCGGCGGCGTCTGCGCCGCGCTGGCGCACCGCTTCGGAATGTCCGCGAAGACGATGCGCGTCATCTTCGTCGTCTCGTGCCTGCTGCCCGGCCCGCAGTTCCTGGTCTACCTGGCGCTGTGGCTGCTCCTGCCGAACGACAAGTCCGCCTCCACCGCCTGGTAGACCGGTCCGCGGGTCATCCGGCCCGCCGCACCTTCTCCAGCTGCTTGTCCGCCACTTCCTGCGGCACCTGCGCCTTCTGCCCGGCCGCCGCCACGTTGAGCGCCATCAGCCGCACGACGGTGTCGCCCTCCCGCGCGACGACCAGGTGGACCAGGGCCGAGACGCCCTGGGCGGCCGCGGTCGTGGTCCAGCTGACGCTCTCGTCGCCGCTCGTGCGGTAGTCCGCGGAGCGCACCTCGCGGTAGCTGCCGCTCTGCTTCTCCACGGTGGCGGTGAAGCCCGTGGCACAGGCGGCGACGGCGTCCTTGAGGCGGGCGATCAGGGCCTTGGCGTCGCTCTCCGCGTAGGAGCTCACGGAGGCCGAGACGGCGAGGCCGACCTGCTTCTGGGAGCCGATGCCGCGGTTGACGGTCTCGCGCGCGGCCGGGTCCGGCTTGTCGCCCATGACGTCGGCCAGCGGCTGACAGGCCTTGCGGTCGGCCTGCGGCTGGCCGTCGGGCGCGTTGGGGTTCTTGCCCTGCGCGGAGATCTGGTAGCCGTCGAGGTCGCCCTGCTCCAGGGCGGACCGCTCCAGCCGGGTGCCGCCGCTCTTCGGCGTGCCGGTGCGGCCGGCCGTGCCGTCGGCGGCGGGGGTGGAGGCGGCCGGGGCGCCCGGCGCGCCGGAGGCCGGGCCGGCGGAGCCCTTGGGGTCCGGGGCCTTGGCCGTCCCGGGGGTGTCCGTGCTGCTGCATCCGACCGCCGCGAGGAGCAGGGCGGGGACCAGCGCGACCAACGTCGCTCGTGCCTTCATGCGCATGACCGAACCTCATACCCCGTGCGTCGGCGGGCAGTTGGTGGTGATCGTGGCACACGGCGCGGCAGGGCACACACCTCGTCGAAGAGGAGTGCACCCGCCGCGCACATGTTCGTACGGTGGCAGCCTCAGCCGCCGAGTCCGTTCAGTCCGCCGGTGAGCGGGTTCAGCAGGCCGGTGACCTGGGAGGTGGGGTCGCTCGACTGCTGGCCGTCCTCGGCCCCCATGTGCTGCTGGCTGGTGATGCCCTGGAGCGCGCCGGTGGCGGTGCCCAGCGCGTCGGTCAGGCCGACAGCGGGGACGGCCGCCGAGGCGGTGCCCGCGGCGGTGACGGCGAAGGCGGCACCGAGAACGGCGGCACCGAGGGTCTTGGCAGCTGACTTCTTCATGAAAGATCGTCCTTGCGACGGGGAATTGAGCGGCTCCGCAAACTAGTCACTTCAAACCCCCGCCCGCAAACATGTGTTCATATGAGAAAGCGCCCGGGAATTGCTCCTCCCGGGCGCTTTCCGTACGTCATGCCGTGGCCTAGGCCACGACAGAACCACTGGTGGAGACGGTCTGCTGGAACAGCCATTCCGACTTCAGCTCGGCATAGCCGGGCTTGATGACCTCGTTGATCATGGCCAGTCGTTCATCGAAAGGAATGAACGCGGACTTCATCGCATTGACGGTGAACCACTGCATGTCGTCCAGCGAATATCCGAAGGTGTCGACCAGGTGCTCGAACTCGCGGCTCATGCTGGTGCCGCTCATCAGCCGGTTGTCGGTGTTCACCGTCAGCCTGAAGTGCAGCTTCCGCAGCAGGCCGATCGGGTGCTCGGCGTACGAGGCGGCCGCGGCCGTCTGCAGGTTCGAGGTCGGGCACATCTCCAGGGGGATGCGCTTGTCCCGTACGTACGAGGCCAGGCGGCCCAGCTTCACCGTGCCGTCGGCGGCGACCTCGATGTCGTCAATGATCTTCACGCCGTGGCCCAGGCGGTCGGCGCCGCACCACTGCAGGGCCTGCCAGATCGACGGCAGGCCGAAGGCCTCGCCCGCGTGGATGGTGAAGTGGTTGTTCTCGCGCTTGAGGTACTCGAAGGCGTCGAGGTGGCGGGTGGGGGGGAAGCCCGCCTCGGCGCCGGCGATGTCGAAGCCCACCACGCCGTTGTCGCGGTAGCGGTTGGCCAGCTCCGCGATCTCCAGCGCACGGGCCGCGTGGCGCATGGCGGTCAGCAGGGCGCCGACGCGGATGCGGTGGCCGTTGGCCTTGGCGCGGCGCTCGCCCTCGCGGAAGCCGTCGTTCACGGCCTCGACGACCTCTTCGAGGGTCAGACCGGCTTCGAGGTGCTGCTCGGGGGCGTAGCGGATCTCCGCGTACACCACGCCGTCCTCGGCCAGGTCCTCGGCGCACTCGGCGGCGACCCGGAAGAGGGACTCCTTCGTCTGCATGACCGCGCAGGTGTGCGCGAAGGTCTCGAGGTAGCGCGGGAGGGAGCCGGAGTCGGCGGCTTCCCGGAACCAGACGCCGAGCTTGTCGGCGTCGGTCTCGGGGAGGTTCTCGTAGCCGGCCTCGCGGGCCAGCTCGATGATGGTCCCGGGGCGCAGTCCACCGTCGAGGTGGTCGTGCAGCAGCACCTTCGGGGAGCGGCGGATCTGATCCGGGGTCGGCTTGTTGAGGGTCTCGCTCGTCATCTGGGCACTCTAGCTCCTACGCGCGTAGAGCGTGTCCCGGCGGCCGCGGTCGATATGTAACAGAGACCGCGCGGACGGATGGCGTACACCTCGGGGTCTGAGACTGTTCCGCCATGGCACAGCATGCGCCGCCGGCGCGCGGTGCCCGCCTGGGGCGGGCGGTCGGCGCGAACGGCTCGGTCACGACGGTCAGCGCGGTGGTCCTCCTCCTCCCCGGGTCGTCCCGCTTCTCCCCGGGCCCGCTGCGCCCGCTCGCGCGGGCGCTGGCCCGGGAGGGCGGGGCGGAGGGCCTGGTCGCGCACGCCGTGCTGCACGGCGGCGGCTCCTCGCGCGAGGAGCAGGCCGGGTGGGTGGCGGACGAGGTGGGGCGGCGCTACGGGGACGTCCCGGTGTGCCTGGCCGGCTTCGGCTCGGGCGGCCTGACCGCCCTGCGCACGGCGGGGCACCCGGCCGTCGCCTCGGTGCTGGCGCTCGCCCCCTGCCTGCCGGACGCGCGGACCGCGGCCGAGTCGCCCGAACCGGTGAAACAGCTGTCGGGCCGGCAGGTGCTGATCGTGCACGGCACGAACGACGCGCACAGCGATCCGGAGTCCTCCTTCCTGCTGGCGGCGCGGGCGAAGAAGGCGAACCGCTCGACCTGCCGCTTCGAGGTCCACTCGGACGGGCACGGACTGCGCGACCACCAGGCGGAAGTGGTGGCGCTGTCGGTGGACTTCGTCCTGGGATCGGTCTTCTCGGGGCGGTACTCGCGCCCGGTGACCGACGCCCTGGCGGCGCCGCCGCCCCTGGGCCTGCGCATGCCGCTGGCGGCCGGTTTCGGCCGCCAGCGGAGCAGGTGACCGGTCCGACACGTCCGGGGGAGACCGCCCCGGGGGCCGGCCGGCTCAGGCCGGACCGCCCTTCGGCTGGGGGATGCGGCGGGCCGGCGGGGCCTGGCCCAGCAGGCCGGTGGCCCGGTCCAGGGTGCCGGCCAGGGCGGCCGGGGTGCGTGCGGTCGCCAGGACGTACGCGTGGTGCAGCGCCCCCGTCGGGGCGCGCCGGACGGTCGCCCCGGGCGGGATCTCCAGCTGGACCCGGACCACGCCCGGCACCGCCCGGGCCGCGGCGATCCCCGGGTGGACCCCGTCGAGGCGGCGGCCGGCCGGGAAGTCCACGTACCGCAGCCCGGCGTGGGCGGCGCGGGGGCTGCGCACCGGGTCGGGCAGTCCCAGCCCGGCGGCGAGCGCGAGGCCGAGGACGTCGGTGCCGTGGGCGAGCCGGAGCAGCCGGCCGAACTCCTCGCCGCCGGGGCGGGCGTGGGCCTCGACGAGGCGGGGGCCGCGCCGGGTGAGGATGACCTCGGTGTGGGAGGGGCCGTCGCGGTGGCCCGCGAGGTCGAGGACGCCGCGTACGAGGCTGCGTACGGCCTCGGCGGTCCGGGGGGCCATGGCCACGGGCAGCTCGTGCCCGGTGGCGGCCAGACCGGGGCCGGCGCGGCGGCGGGCCCATCCGAGGATTCGGTGGCGGCCCTCCCGGGAGAGGGCCTCGACGGCCAGTTCGGGGCCTTCGAGGTACTCCTCGACGAGGAGGTCGGTGACCTCGGGGTAGTGCAGGGCGGCGGCCTGCGCCTCGGTCTCGTCGCGGAGCAGGCGGACGCCCTCGCCGTCGGCGCCGGCCCGCGGTTTGACCACGCACGGGTAGCCGATGAGGGTCGCGACGAAGGCGAGGGTCGCGGCGCGGCCGCAGCGGGCGAAGGAGACGGGACGGGCGGGGTGCAGGGCGTTGGAGCGGGCGCGCAGGGCGGCCTTGTCCATCAGCGCGGTGACGGCGGCGGTGGGGGTGCCGGACAGGCCCAGCTCCTCGTTGGCCCGGGCGGCGGCCAGGGCCGCGGCGGCGTCGAAGCCGAAGACGGCGGCGCGGCCGTGCCGGACCTCCGCCATCCGCCCCACGGCGTCGACGAGGCCGCGGTGGTCGCGCCAGTCCGTCCGTACCCGCCGCTCCGCCCCCTCACGGTCGGATGACACCGATGGATCCGGCGCGACCACCACGATGCGCGCGCCCGCGCGGCGGGCGGCCGCCACCACGGCGGGTCGGGGGCTCAGCAGGACGGCCACGGGCCCCCGCGCTTCCCTGGGACTCCGCTGCCGCATACCGCGTTCCCCCCTCACGCCGTGCTGTCACTGTGCCTCGTCGGCATATGCCGGAAGCGTCGGGGCACGCATCGTCTTGCCGCCTTGCGGGAATACGAGGGGTTTATAAACAGACACAGGCCGGGACGAATACGCATATGCCAGCCGACCACGCCGGAGAATCCGCGGAACTGAGCCCAGCGGCCAGGCGTCTGTACGCGTACGCCGTCGAGCGGCACGCCTTCGACGCGGCCGAGGCCACCGAGGCCCTGGGCGCGCGCGCCGCCGCCGCGGTCACCGAGCTGGCCGCCGCGCACCTGCTCCAGCGGGCGCCGGGCGGCGGACCCGACCGGTGGAGCGCGGTGGCGCCCCGGGCCGCGGCGGCCCGGGCGATGGCGCCGCTGGCCCTGCTCGTACGGGAGACCCACGACGAGATGGACCGGTTGCGCGGGCGGCTGGAGGCGCTGGTGCCCGCCTACGAGGCCGGGACCGCGCACCGCGACCTGGCCGGCTCGGGGCGGCTGGAGCTGGTCACCGACCTCGGCGCGGTCCGGGGGCTGATCGCGGAGCTGGTGGCCGCGTGCGAACGGGAGCTGCTGACCTCGCAGCCGGGCGGCGGGCGGCCGTTGGAGACCCTGGAGGAGTCGATCGGGCGGGACGAGTCGCTGCTGTCGCGCGGGGTCCGGATGCGGACGATCTACCAGCACACCGCGCGCTACTCGCGGCCCACGGCGGCGTACGTGGAGCGGGTCACGGCGCTCGGCGCGCAGGTGCGGACGCTGGGCGACGGGCTGATGCGGATGCTGGTCTTCGACGACCACACGGGCCTGATGGCGGTGCCGGACCGCAGCGGGGCGGCGCTCGTGGTGCGGGAGCCTAGCGTCGTGCACTTCATGACGGCGGCGTTCGAGCGGTCCTGGCTGGGGGCGGAGCCCTTCCCGGTGACGGTCAGCCCTGAGGCGGCCCGGTCGATCTCGGACGAGCTGCGGCAGACGATCGTACGGCTGCTGTCGGAGGGGCTGGAGGACAAGGTGATCGCGCGGCGCCTGGGCATGTCGGAGCGGACGTGCCAGCGCCACATCGCGGAGATCATGCGGGCGGTGGGAGCCAAGTCCCGCTTCCAGGCCGGGTTCCTGCTGTCCTCCCACCCGCCGCCGGCGACGGCGGACCCGGCCTGCGGGACGGACGGCCGCTAGTGCTGTGACCGGAAAGGTTTGCCGGGGCGCGGTGTCCGGTGCGGTGGATCGCAAGGCGGAGGGCCCCGGCTCGTACTGGACGTACTCGCGGGGTCCGACAACGCGGCGAGGTGCCGTGCCGGGCGCCGCGACCCGGTGAATCTTTCCGGTCACAGCACTAGGTCGTCTCCAGTTCCGGGATCAGGCGGCCGCGGCGGGAGAGCAGGAAGCGCTTGAACTCGGCCACGGGCGGGGTGTCGGGGTGGCCGTCGAGCCAGGCGACGCCGATCTCGCGGACGGCGCGCGGCGCGGTGACCGTCAGCTCGACCACGCCGGGGCGGGCCACCGCGGGGGGCGGCAGCAGGGCCACGCCGAGCCCGGCGGCGACGAGGCCGCGCAGGGTCTCGGCCTCCTCTCCCTCGAAGGCGACCCGGGGGGTGAAGCCGGCCTCGGCGCAGAGGTCGTCGGTGATGCGGCGCAGGCCGTAGCCGGGCTCCAGGGTCACGAAGGTCTCCTCGGCGGCCTCGGCCAGGCGGATGCGCTTGCGGCCGGCGAGGCGGTGGTCGTCGGGGACGACCAGGCGCAGCCGCTGCTCGTCGAGGCGGCGGGCGACGAGGTCGGGGGCGTCGGGCAGGGGCGAGGTGAGGCAGAGGTCGAGCTCGCCGGTGCGCAGCCGCTCCAGCATGGCCTCGCCGTAGTTCTGGACGAGGGAGAAGCGGATGCGGGGGTGGTCGGCGCGGAAGGCCCGGATCAGGCCGGGCACGGTCTCGGATCCCAGGGTGTGCAGGAAGCCGAAGGCGACCTTGCCCGCGGTCGGATCGGCGTCCTGCTGGACCGATTCGGCGGCGCGGGCGATCTCGGTGAGGGCCTGCTCGGCGGAGGCGAGGAAGGTGCGGCCGGCGGTGGTGAGGGCGACGGTGCGGCCCTTGCGGGCGAACAGCGTGACGCCCAGGTCCTGTTCGAGGCGGACCATGGCCCGCGAGAGGGTGGACTGGGGGACGCCCAGCTCGTGCGCGGCGCGGGTGACGTGCTCGTGCCGGGCGACGGCCGCGAAGTACGCGAGGCGCGGGGCCAGCAGACGTGTCACCGCCATGTCTTCTTCGTAACGGTTCATCGACATGTCCCCTCCTGAGCTGGGCTGATGCATGAGTGGATCGATTATGGCGAATCCGTGCATTGGACGCATGAAAAACACGGGCCTACCTTCGACACATGCCTCCCGCTCATACCGGGGCACCCGTCATCGCGGGTGCCTCCCCCTCGTCGTTCCCCGCCTCCTCCCCCGCGCCCGCGTCCAGGTCCGCCGCCGCGCCCGTGCCCGCGAACGCCCCCGCGCCCGAGGCCCGCGAGCCCGGCCGTCCCGGCTACCGCCGTCTGAGCCTCGCGCTCTTCGCCGCCGGACTCGCCACCTTCGCCCTCCTCTACTCCACCCAGGCACTGCTGCCCGCGATCTCCGAGGGCTTCGGGGTGACGGCGGGTCAGGCCAGCTGGACGGTGTCCGCGGCCACCGGCGCGCTCGCGCTCTTCGTACTGCCGCTCAGTGCGCTCTCCGAGCGCTTCGGCCGCACCCGGATGATGACCTGGTCGATGGCCGTGGCCGTGGGCGTGGGCCTGTTGGTGCCCTTCGCGCCGAGCCTGGAGTGGCTGGTGGCGCTGCGCGCCGTCCAGGGCGCGGCGATCGCCGGCATCCCGGCCTCCGCGATGGCGTACCTCGCGGAGGAGGTCAAGCCGAAGGCGCTGGTCGGGGCGATCGGACTGTTCGTGGCGGGCAACTCCATCGGCGGCATGAGCGGTCGCCTGGTCACGGGCTGGGCGGCGCAGCTCGGCGGCTGGCGGCTGGGCCTGCTCACCGTGGGGCTGCTGTCGCTGCTGTGCGCGGTGGCCTTCCGGGTGCTGCTCCCCCGGGCCCGGTTCTTCCGGCCCGCGTCGCTGAACCCGCGGGCGGTGGGCCGTACCGTCCGCGGCCACCTGCGCGACCCGCTGCTGCTGCGGCTGTACGGGATCGGCGCCCTGTTCATGACCGTCTTCGGCGCGGTCTACACGGTGATCGGCTACCGCCTCGTCGAGGAGCCGTTCTCGCTGGGGCAGGGCGTGATCGGCTCGATCTTCCTGATCTACCTGGTCGGTACGGTGTCCTCCGCCGCCGCGGGCCGGCTCGTGGCCCGCGCGGGGCGCCGCGGGGCGCTCTACCTGGCGGTGACCACGACCGCGCTCGGCCTGCTGCTGTCCCTGTCCGACTCCCTGCCCGCGATCCTGGCCGGACTGGTCCTGATCACGGCCGGGTTCTTCGCGGGGCACGCGGTGGCGTCCGCCGCGGTGAGCCGTACGGCGAAGACCGGCCGCGCGCAGGCCTCCGCCCTCTACCAGTCGGCGTACTACCTGGGCTCCAGCGCCGGCGGCACCCTGGGCGCGCTCGCCTACCACGGGGCCGGGTGGGCGGCCACGGTGGGCATCGCGCTGCTGGCCGTGCTGGGCGTCGTCTCGATCACGCTGTACGGGTCGCACGCGGCCCGCGCGGAGCGCCGGACGATGACGGCGGCGGCCGTCGCGCGCTGAGGGAATCTACGCACCCCCTCCAGGTAACCCGTGGTTGTTTTCCGGGCATTGAACCGGTAGGACAGCAGTCCGAGGACAAGGGGAGGACCTGATGGGGGCGAAGCGCATGCGCGCGAGGCGGCGGGCGGCGGTGGTGTTCGCGGCGGCGGCGGCGATGGCCGTACCGGTGGTGGTCGCGGGGGGCGGCGCGGCGCAGGCCGCCTCGTGCAACCTGACGACCGGGCCGTACCAGCGGCAGGTGGAGCAGTTCCTGGGGCGGCCGGTGGACGGGAGCCAGTCGGCGGCCGACTGCAATGCCATCAAGGCGTTCCAGGCCACCCACGGGATAACCCCGACGCAGGGGTACGCCGGGCCGCTGACCTGGCAGACGATGAGCCTGATCCTGACCCAGTGGTCGGTCGGACCCAATCCGAACAAGGACGGCAGCTGTCCGACGAACCGGGGGCGGATCGCCTGCGTCGACCTGACGCGGCAGATCAGCTGGATACAGGACGGCTCCACCGTTACGTACGCCCCGGTGCCCGTGCGCACCGGCAAGGACGGCACCGAGACCCGGACCGGCCTGAAGACGATCTACTACCGGAGCATCAACCACTGGTCGACGATCTACAACGTCTCGATGCCGTACTCGCAGTTCTTCGACGGCGGGATCGCCTTCCACTCGACCACCAAGAGCATGTGGAACCCGCCGGGCTCGGGGGGCTGCGTGAACATGCGGACCGCCGACGCCAAGGCGTACTGGAACATGCTGGGCAACGGGAACTCCGTCTACGTCTACGGGCGCAAGCCCGGCACGTGACGCCTCCGGCTGCCGTTGTCGGACCCCTCGGGTAGTTTCCGGAGTATCGGAAGCGACCTGGGGGAACGACAGCCATGAGCGACCTCGCGACGACACCGCCGGAACCGGATCTGGACACCGCCATGGACCGGTACCGCATCGAGCTCACCGGTTACTGCTACCGCATGCTCGGCTCCGCCTTCGACGCCGAGGACGCGGTGCAGGACACGTACGTCCGGGCCTGGCGCAGCCACCACACGTTCGAGGGCCGGTCGTCGCTGCGCTCGTGGCTGTACCGGATCGCCACCAACGTCTGCCTGGACCTGCTGAAGGCCGGGAACAAGCGGGCCCGCCCCATGGACCTCACCGCCCCGCAGCACCAGGCCTCGGCCGTGCTGAACGAGCGGTCGGAGGTGACCTGGCTGGAGCCCGTACCGGACGGCCGGGTGCTGCCGCAGACCGCCGATCCCGCCGAGATGGCGCTGGCCAGGGAGTCCGTGCGGCTGGCGTTCGTCGCCGCTCTGCAGCACCTGCCGGCGAAGCAGCGGGCGGTGCTCATCCTGCGCGAGGTGCTGGCCTGGAAGGCCGACGAGGTCGCGCAGCTCCTGGACACCACGACGGCGTCGGTCAACAGCGCCCTCCAGCGCGCGCGGGCGACGCTCGCCGGGCAGGGGCTGCGCCGGAGCGACCCGGCGGATCCGCTGGACGCCGCGCAGACGAAGCTGCTGGAGCAGTACCTCGCGGCCTTCGAGGCGTACGACATCACGCGGCTCACCGCCCTGCTGCACGAGGACGCGGTGCTGTCGATGCCGCCGTTCGACCTGTGGCTCCAGGGGCGCGAGGACATCGCCGCCTGGCACCTGAACCAGGGCATCGGCTGCAAGGGCTCCCGGCTCGTCCCGACGACGGCGAACGGCATGCCCGCCTTCGGGCAGTACCGGCCGGCGGAGTCCGGGAGGAGTCACACGCCGTGGGCACTGCAGGTCCTGGAGGTCTCAGACGGCAGGATCGTCGGCCTCAACGCCTTCCTGGACACCGCCCGGTGGTTCCCGCTCTTCGGGCTCCCCGAGGAGCTCGGCGAGTCCGACGAGGTGCAGGAGGCCCCGTAGGGCGGGTCCGGCCCCGGTGACGGTGAGGGTCCCGCGGCCCCGCGCGGCCAGCCGGAGCCGGGCGAGGGCCTCCACGGCGCCCAGGTCCGGGGTGGTGACCGCGGCGGCGTCGCAGACGACCCCGGTGGCCCCGGCCTCGTAGAGCAGGGCGAGGCGGGCGCACAGGCGTGCGGCGTCCCGGGCCGTGGGGGTCGGTCCGGGCAGCACGAGTCGCGTGATCTCCACGACGGGGTGACTGCCCCGGCGCCCCGAACTCATCGGCGGGCGCCCGGGCGGGACGGCGCCGGACACGCGGAGAGCGGACCGGGCCGGCGGGGGTCCGCCGGCCCGGTCTCCGTGGGGGCCGCCGCGGCCGGCCGCCGCGAGTCAGGCGCGGCGGGTCAGCCGCCGCGGTTCAGGCGCGGCGGGTCAGGCGATGCGGTCCAGCACGATCGGAGTGGCGGAGAAGGCCGTGCCGGCCGGGGCGATGTCGAAGGAGCCCTCCAGCGCGGACAGGGCGTACGCGAACTTCTCCGAGGTGTCCGTGTGCAGCGTCATCAGCGGCTGCCCGGCGGTCACGGGCTCGCCCGGCTTGGCGTGCAGCTCGATGCCCGCGCCCGCCTGGACCGGGTCCTCCTTGCGGGCGCGGCCGGCGCCCAGGCGCCAGGCGCCGACGCCCACCGCGTACGCGTCGAGGCGGGTCAGGACGCCCGAGGACGGGGCGGTGACCACGTGGTGCTCGCGGGCGACCGGCAGGGCCGCGTCCGGGTCGCCGCCCTGGGCCGCGATCATCCGGCGCCAGACGTCCATCGCGGAGCCGTCGGCCAGGGCCTTGGCCGGGTCGGCGTCCTTGATGCCCGCCGCGTCCAGCATCTCCCGGGCCAGGGCCAGGGTCAGCTCCACGACGTCGGAGGGACCGCCGCCCGCCAGGACCTCCACGGACTCGCGGATCTCCAGGGCGTTGCCCGCGGTCAGGCCGAGCGGGGTGGACATGTCGGTGAGCAGGGCGATCGTCTTGACGCCGCTGTCGGTGCCGAGGGCGACCATGGTCGAGGCGAGCTCGCGGGCGTCCTCGATGTTCTTCATGAAGGCGCCGGTGCCGACCTTCACGTCGAGGACGAGGGAGCCCGTGCCCTCGGCGATCTTCTTGGACATGATCGAGGAGGCGATCAGCGGGATGGCCTCGACGGTGCCGGTCACGTCGCGCAGGGCGTAGAGCTTCTTGTCGGCGGGGGCGAGGCCGTCGCCGGCCGCGCAGATGACCGCGCCGGTGGTGTCCAGGACGTGCAGCATCTCCTCGTTGGAGAGCAGCGCGCGCCAGCCCGGGATGGACTCCAGCTTGTCGAGGGTGCCGCCGGTGTGGCCGAGGCCGCGGCCCGACAGCTGCGGCACGGCCGCGCCGCAGGCGGCGACGAGCGGCGCCAGCGGGAGGGTGATCTTGTCGCCGACGCCGCCGGTGGAGTGCTTGTCGGCGGTGGGCCGGGACAGCGAGTCGAAGTTCATCCGCTCGCCGGAGGCGATCATCGCCGCGGTCCAGCGGGCGATCTCGGTGCGGTTCATGCCGTTGAGCAGGATGGCCATCGCCAGCGCCGACATCTGCTCGTCGGCGACGACACCGCGCGTGTACGCGTCGATGACCCAGTCGATCTGCTCGGGGCTCAGCTCACCGCGGTCCCGCTTGGTCCGGATGACGGAGATGACGTCCATGAGGTGCTTCCTTCTACGCGCATAGAGAGAGGGGGTGAGGAGGAGAGGAAGACGACGGCCCTCCGCCCGGGAGGGGGGGAGGGCCGTCGCACGGCTATCTCAGGTGGTCGGGCCCGAAGGCCTGCGGCAGCATCGCAGCCAGCGGCAGGATGCCGTCCGGGGTCTCCACCAGGAGCTCGGGGCCGCCGAACTCGTACAGCAGCTGCCGGCAGCGGCCACAGGGGACGAGGATGTCGCCCTTGCCGTCCACGCACGTGAAGTGCGTGAGCCGGCCGCCGCCGGTGGCATGGAGGGAGGAGACCAGCCCGCACTCGGCGCACAGGCCCAGCCCGTAACTGGCGTTCTCGACGTTGCAGCCGGTCACGACCCGGCCGTCGTCCACCCGGGCGGCGACCCCGACCGGGAAGCCCGAGTAGGGCGCGTACGCGCGGGACATCGCGTCCCGGGCGGCGACCCGCAGGGCCTCCCAGTCCACGGCCGGAGCCGGTCCGGCCGACGGGGCCGTCACTTGCCCTGGCCCTTGCGGTACGGCAGGCCGTCCGCCTTCGGCATCCGCAGCCGCTGCGCCGACAGGGCGAGCACCAGCAGGGTGGTCACGTACGGAGCGGCGTCCACGAACTGGCTCGGCACGCCGTCGGTCGTCGCGTACCAGACGAAGAGCAGCGCCGCGAAGAGCGCCGCGACGCCCGCCTGGAGGTACTTCTTCCGGTACAGCTGCCAGGCGGTGACCAGGACCAGCAGGATCGCGATCAGCAGCAGCATGGCGTGGACGTTCTCGGCGCCGCCGCGGAGCTTGAGGCTGTCGATGAAGCCGAAGAGGCCCGCGCCCAGTGCCGTGCCGCCGGGCAGCCAGTTACCGAAGATCATCGCGGCGAGGCCGATGTAGCCGCGGCCGCCGGTCTGGCCCTCCTGGTAGATGCCCGTGGTGATCGCGAGGATGGCGCCGCCGAAGCCGGCCAGCCCGCCCGAGACGAGCACCGCGATGTACTTGTACTTGTAGACGTTCACGCCCAGCGACTCCGCGGCGACCGGGTTCTCGCCGCAGGAGCGCAGCCGCAGGCCGAAGGCGGTCCGCCACAGCACCCACCAGGTGCCCGGGATCAGCAGCACGGCGATGAGGGTCAGCGGCGAGAGGTTGGTGACCAGGCCGCCGAGGACGCCCGCGAGGTCCGAGACGAAGAACCAGTGCTTGCCCTGGACGGTGGCGAGCCAGTCGGAGAGGCCGCCGAGGTTGATCCTGGCGATGTCCTCGATGCGCGGCGACTGCTTGGAGGAGCCGCCGGGCGCCTCGGCGAACGTGAAGTTCGACAGGTACTGGGTGAAGCCCAGCGCCAGGATGTTGATGGCGACGCCGGAGACGATGTGGTTGACGTTGAACGTCACGGTGATGATCGCGTGCAGCAGGCCGCCGATGACGCCGCCGAGGATGCCGACGAGGACGCCGGTCCAGGGACCCCACTGGTAGCCCGCCCAGGCACCGAACCAGGTGCCGAGGATCATCATGCCTTCGAGGCCGATGTTGACGACGCCGGCCCGCTCCGCCCACAGGCCGCCGAGTCCGGCGAGGCCGATCGGCACGGCGAGCTGGAGGGCTCCGGAGACCTGGCCGACCGAGGTCAGGTCGTCGGCGCCGCTGATCACGCGGACCAGCGAGACCAGCGCGAGGCCGCCCGCGATGATCAGCATGATCCACGGCAGGGTGAGCTTCTTGCGGCCGTCCGCCTTCTTCGGGGCGGCGTGCGTCGCGGAAACGGTGCTGGTGCTCACGCCGCGACCTCCTTGTCGGTCTTGATGGCGCCGCCGGCGGCGAGTTCCTCGCCGACCTTCTGCTGCTGGCGGCGGATCCCGTAGCGGCGGACGAGTTCGTAGGAGACGACGACCGCGATCACGATCAGGCCCTTCATGATCGTGCCGATCTCCTTGGCGTACCCCTCCGTGTCGAGCGAGGCCGAGGCCTTGTCGATGAAGGCCATCAGGAACGCGGCCAGGAGGATGCCGACCGGGCTGTTGCGGCCCAGGAGCGCGATGGTGATGCCGGTGAAGCCGACGCCGACCGGGAAGGACAGGCTGTACGTGTGGCTCTCGCCGAGCAGCACGGGCATGCCCGCGAGGCCGGCGACGGCGCCGGAGATGAGCATCGAGGTGATGATCATCTTCTTGGCGTCCACACCGGAGGCCTGGGCGGCGGTCTCGCTGGCGCCGGTGGCGCGCAGGTCGAAGCCGAAGCGGGTGCGGTTGAGGACGAACCAGTAGACGACGCCGAGGGCGAAGGCGACGAAGGTGAAGCCGTAGATCTCCAGGCCGTCACCGATGGTCAGGGCCGGGAACCAGCCCGACTCCGCGATGGCGCCCGTGGTGAGGTCGTTGGAGCCCTCCGGCTGCACGCCGAGGTTCTTGGGCAGGATCATCCAGGCGATCAGGCTGGTCGCGATGGCGTTCAGCATGATCGTGGAGACGACCTCGCTGACGCCGCGCTTGGCCTTCAGCACACCGGCGATGCCGGACCAGAAGGCGCCGACCATCATCGCGACGAGCACGATCAGCAGGATGTGCAGCGGGCCGGGCAGCGTCACGGCCGCGCCGACGACCGCCGACAGCATCGCCGCGAGACGGTACTGGCCGTCGACGCCGATGTTGAAGAGGTTCATCCGGAAGCCGATGGCCACGGCCAGGGCGGCCAGGTAGTACGTGCCGGCCTGGTTCACGATGAGGACCTGTACGTCCTCGTAGCCCGCGTTCTCCACCATGATCCGCAGCGGGTCGATCGGGTCCACGCCCGTCGCCGCGAGCACGATCATGGTCAGCAGGAACGCGGTGACCAGGGCGAGCGCGGGTCCGGCGATGCCGAGGAGCAGCCGGTCCTTGTCGAATTTCTTCATCGGGCCTCGTCCTCCGGGGCATCGGCACCGGCGTCGGTGCCGTCGGAGTGGTTGTCGGTGGCTTCCAGGTGCCCGGAGGCGGCGCCCGTCATGGCGGTGCCGAGCTCCTCCGGGGTGACGGTCGCGGGGTCGGCGTCCGCGACCAGGCGGCCGCGGTAGATCACGCGCAGGGTGTCGGACAGGCCGATCAGCTCGTCCAGGTCGGCGGAGATCAGCAGCACGGCGAGTCCGTCGCGGCGGGCCTCGCGGATCGCGTCCCAGATCTGCGCCTGCGCGCCGACGTCCACACCGCGGGTGGGGTGGGCGGCGATGAGGAACTTCGGGTTGTGGCTCATCTCACGGCCGACGATCAGCTTCTGCTGGTTGCCGCCGGAGAGCGAGGCCGCGGTGGCCTCGATGCCGGGCGTGCGGACGTCGTACTCGCGCACGATCCGCTCGGTGTCCTTGCGGGCCGCCTTCGGGTCGAGGATGCCGCGCCTGGAGTTGGGCGCCTCGGTGACGTGGCCGAGGATGCGGTTCTCCCAGAGCGGGGACTCCAGCAGCAGGCCGTGGCGGTGGCGGTCCTCGGGGATGTACCCGATGCCTCCCTCGCGGCGCTTGCGGACGGGCTGCCGGGTGATGTCCCGGCCGTCGAGCGTGATCACGCCGGCGTCGGCCGAGCTCATGCCCATCAGGGCTTCGATCAGCTCGGTCTGGCCGTTGCCCTCGACACCGGCGATGCCGAGGATCTCGCCCTTGTGGATCGTGAAGCTGATGTCGTCCAGCAGCAGGCGGCCGGCCGGGGCCGCTTCGCGGACGTTGGTGCCCACCGGCTCCGGGGAGCGCGCGGTGTCCTCGGCGACGACGGGGGCGTTGCCCTCGGCGACGGTCAGGCGCTCGACCGTCAGCATCGGGACGTCCGTCACGGTCGACTCGCGGGTCTCCGGGGAGGGCAGCTCGGCGCCGACCATCAGCTCGGCGAGCTGCTTGGGCGTCGTGCTGCGCGGATCGGCGGTGCCCACCGTGGTGCCGCGGCGGATGACGGTGATGTCGTCCGCGACCTTCAGGACCTCGCCCAGCTTGTGCGAGATGAAGATGACGGTCAGGCCCTCGGACTTGAGCTCGCGCAGGTTGTCGAAGAGGGCGTCCACCTCCTGCGGCACGAGCACGGCGGTCGGCTCGTCGAGGATGAGGATCTTCGCGCCGCGGTAGAGGACCTTGAGGATCTCCACGCGCTGGCGGTCGGCCACGCCGAGGTCCTCGACCAGGGCGTCGGGACGCACGCCGAGGCCGTACGCGTCCGAGATCTCCTTGATCTTCTTGCGGGCCTTGGCGCCGATGCCGTACAGCTTCTCGCCGCCGAGAACCACGTTCTCCAGGACGGTGAGGTTGTCGGCGAGCATGAAGTGCTGGTGCACCATGCCGATGCCGCGGGCGATGGCATCGCCGGGGCTGGTGAAGGAGACCTGCTCGCCGTCGATGGCGATGGTGCCCTCGTCCGGCTTCTGCATGCCGTAGAGGATCTTCATCAGGGTCGACTTGCCGGCGCCGTTCTCACCGACGAGGGCGTGGACCGTGCCCTTGCGGACGGTGATCGCGATGTCCTTGTTGGCGACGACGCCGGGGAAGCGCTTGGTGATGCCGTGCAGTTCGACGGCGAGGGGCGGGCTGGACGCGTTGATGACGCACTCTCCTTGGCACGGAAGGAGTGGAGGCAGGGGGGAAGACAGGGCGGATCGGCCGTGCGGGGGGCGGGAGCAGGACGGTATCGCGTCCACCATGCCTCTACGCGCGTAGCACTGTCGAAAGTGAAAACTTGCGGCCGACTGGCCACGGGTGACACGGACCATGACGTCACGAGACGCGGCTCGGGGCCCGGCAGCGGCAGAGACCGCCTTCCGGACCCCGGAGACCACGACTACACGTCGCAGACGACCTTACGGTGCGGTCTTGACGGTGATCTTCTTGGCGATGATGTCGGCCTTCGCCTTCTCGACCGCGGCGGTGACCTCGGTCATCTTCTTGAACTCCGGGTTGGAGTCGGCCAGGCCGACACCGTCCACGTCCAGGCCGTAACGGACTTCACCGTTCTGCGGCTTGCCGTCCTGGACCGACTTGATCAGGTTGTAGACGGAGTCCGAGACGTCCTTGGTGACCGACGTCAGGATCTTTTCCTTGTACTTCGACAGACCGGCCTGGTTGTACTGGTCCGAGTCGACGCCGATGGCCCACTTGCCCGCGGTGGCCGCGGCCTCGATGGAACCGGCACCGGCGCCGCCCGCGGCGGCGTAGATGACGTCCGCGCCCTTGGCGAGCTGGCCCTGCGCGGTCGCCTTGCCGAGGTCGGGCTTGGCGAAACCGGTGAAGTCCGGCGGCTGGGTCAGGTACTGGGTGAGTACCTTGGCGCTCGGGTTGGTGTCCTGGACGCCCTGGGTGAAGCCCGCCTCGAACTTCTTGATCAGCGGGGTCTCGACACCGCCGATGAAGCCGACCGTGCCGGTCTTGGTCACCTTGGCGGCGGCGACGCCGGCCAGGTAGGAGCCCTGCTCCTCGTTGAAGACCAGGTTGGCGATGTTCTTGTCGGTCACCGAGAGGTCGTCGATGAGCCCGAAGGTGGTGTTCGGGAACTTCTTCGCGACCTTCGCGACGGCCGGGGCGTAGGCGAAGCCGACGCCGATGACCGGGTTGTTGCCCTTGCGGGCGAGCTCGGTGAGGCGCTGGACCTTGTCGGCCTCGCCCTCGCCGTCGGTGGGCTCCGCCTCGGCGCCCTTGACCTTGAGGTCGGTCTCGGCCTTCTGCAGGCCGGCGTAGGCGGCGTCGTTGAACGACTGGTCGCCGCGGCCGCCGATGTCGTACGCGATGGCGGCGGTGGCTTCCTTCGAGTCCGTCGATCCGGTGTCCGACGACTTCTTACCACCGCAGGCGGTGGCCGAGAGGGCCAGCGCCGTGGACGCGAGGCCCACGGTGGCGATCCTGGTGATCCGGCGCAAGGGGAGGCTCCTTCAAAACCTGACCGAAGCGCCACGACCGGCGCTGGTTTCGCGGCGATCGTAACGCGCGTAGATGTCAGTTAAAGGCCCGTTCATGAGTCGTTATCGGATCGTCGCGAACCGGACAGTGACCGATTGGTGACTCCCACCGTGCCCAGCCCTTGTGTACCAAGGGCCGGACACCTCCGCCGCGCGTTCGGCGGATGTTGTACGGAGCTTGCCCGGAGCTCTGCCCCGAGCCCCTATGCGGTGGGCCGGGCGCGGCGGCCGTCGAGCAGGACCGCGGCCGTGAAGAACTCCACGCCGACCTGGATCGCGGACTCGTCGACGTCGAAATCGCCCCGGTGCAGGTCCCTCTTGGCGGTGTCGCCGGGGGTGCGGACGCCCAGCCGGGCCATCGCGCCCGGGACGTGCTCCAGGTACCAGGAGAAGTCCTCCCCGCCCAGGCTCTGCTCGGTGTCCTCGACCGCCTCCGCCCCGCGGCGCACGCCCATCGCCTCGCGGAGCAGCTCGGTGACCGCCGGGTCGTTCACCACCGGGGGCACGCCGCGGACGTGGTTGATCTCGAACTTGGCCCCGTGCATCGTCGCGACCTCGTCGATCGCCGCGTGGATCATGTCGGGGGCCTCGTGCCAGGCGCCCAGGTCCAGGCACCGCACGGTGCCGGAGAGCTCGGCGTGCATCGGGATGACGTTGCAGGCGTGCCCGGCCTCGATCCGGCCCCAGGTGACCGACATGCCCGAGCGGGCGTCCATCCGGCGCGACAGCACCGCCGGGACGTCCAGGGCCACCCGGGCGGCCGCGGTCACCAGGTCGGTGGTCAGGTGCGGTCGCGCGGTGTGCCCGCCGGGGCCGGAGAGGCTGACCTCCAACCGGTCGCAGGCCGAGGTGATGGCGCCGGCCCGCAGCCCGATCCGCCCCGCGTCGACCCGGGGGTCGCAGTGCAGTGCGACGATCTTGCCGACGCCGTCCAGGACCCCCGCCTCGATGGCCTCGGTGGCCCCGCCCGGGAGCACTTCCTCGGCGGGCTGGAACAGCAGCCGCACGGGGTGGGGCAGCAGGCCCTGGCGGTCGAGCTCGGCGAGGACCAGCCCGGCGCCGAGGACCACGGTGGTGTGCACGTCGTGGCCGCAGGCGTGGGCCCGGTCCGGGAAGGTCGAGCGGTACGCGACGTGCGTCTTGGCGTCCGGAATGGGCAGGGCGTCGATGTCCGCGCGGAGCGCCAGCATGGGGCGTACCCCGTCCCAGGTGCCCACGTCACAGATGAGGCCGGTTCCGGACTTCAGCACCCGTGGTCGCAGGCCGGCCTGCTCCAGCCGGGCCCTGATGGCGGCCGTGGTACGGAACTCCTGGTGCCCGAGCTCGGGGTGCATGTGCAGATCCCGGCGGAAGGCGATCAGTTCGGCACGCAGGTGGTCCGGAAGCTGGCCGGGCAGCTCGGGCCGGTCGGACGCGGCGGGCTGGGCGGTCTGGGACTCGCGGGACATCAACTGGTTCACCCGTTGAAGGGTATGCGCACGGACAGGCCAACTGGCTGGAGATCACAAAAAGTTCATGCCGTTAGGGGAAAGAAACCCGGCGGCCGGACGCATGACCGGACGCGCACGGGGGTAAACTCGCGCGCTCATCCGGCTGCCGGAGCCGTCTGGGCAGGGAGTCTGCGCACATCGCGGGCGCTGTCGGAGACCCCCGCGAGGAAGCCGCGGGCGCGCGGCGACGCGGACCCGGCGAGCCAGGACGGCTCGACATCGCATACGGCGACGGTGACGCCGGTACCGCTCAGTGCGTAGGGCAGGGTGTGGACGACCGTGGACGGAAAGCTGACGATGGTGCGGCCCACCGGTCCGCGCCGGGCGATCAGCTCCAGCGGCAGGTCCGGGCGGACGATCTCCAGCCCGGTGGCCTCGCTGAGCGCGCGCAGCTTCTCGGGGGACTCCCGGCGGTGCGCGAAGTAGCGGGCGGCCCCGTGCTCGACGGCCAGATGGCGCACCGCGTCCAGGTAGCGGTCGGGATCGACCACCCCGGTCTCCACGAGCGAGGTGCCGACCAGGTCGGTGCCCCTGGTCAGACGGGGCGGTCCGAAGCGGGCCCGGGTCCAGGCGAAGTCGTTGACCCGCATCGTCATGGCGCCGTGGACGGTCACCGGCATCGAGCTGAACAGCTCCACGCTGCGGCCGCGGCCCTCGCGCGGCGTGAAGCGGCGCCGCGCGGTGGTCGAGACGGGCGCGTACGCCAGCTCCCGGACGCGGCCGGGCAGGCCCCCGCCGCCGGCCCGGTGCCAGCGTACGAGGCGCTCGCCGCGGGCCGTCCGGGCGACGAACTCCATGGTGGCGGTCCCGTCGTCGACCACGACCAGCCGCTCGGCGCGCACCAGGGTGAGCAGCAGCTGCACGTAGCGGGAGAAGGGGTCGCCGACGACGACGGTGTGCGCCGCGCGCACGTCGCCGACCAGCGCGGCGAGGGCCTTGAGCGGGGCGAGCCGGCCGCCGCGGGCCTCCTGCCAGCGGACCTCGTGGCCCTCGTCCCGGGCCAGCGCGGCCATCCGGCGCAGTTGGCCGCGGGACATGGGGTCGGTGGGGGGCAGTACGACGATCCGCAGCGCATCGGCGGCGCACCGGGGCGCCGCGCCCACGGCCGGCGTGCCCTCGGGTGCCGGGCCCTCGGGAGCCGGGGCGGGGACGGACGTGCCGCAGTCGCGGGCCTGGCGCGGGATGGCGCCGAGCAGCCGGCCTGGGCCCGCCGCGGCGGCGGACCGGGCGTGTGCCCACTCCAGGACGTTCAGGAGTTGGACCGGGCTCTCGACGAACGCCAGGGCGGGGACGGAAGGGGACACCACGTACTCCTCGTCTGGGGGCGGAACTCGTACGCGCCGGACCGGGCCGGAACCGGGCGCCGCGACCGGTGGGCGGTCAGACGGCGGCGGGCGCGCCCGGGGCTGCCGGCTGCTCGCCCTGCACGCGGCGGAGCTTCTTCATGGGGCCGAGCTCGGAGGCGTAGACCCGCTTGACGCCGTCGCCGAGCGCGGTCTCGATGGTGCGGATGTCGCGGACCAGGCGGGCCAGTCCGCCCGGCTCGACGGAGGCGGCCTGGTCCGAGCCCCACATCGCGCGGTCGAGGGTGATGTGCCGCTCGACGAAGGAGGCGCCCAGGGCGACGGCGGCCAGGGTGGTCTGCAGGCCGGTCTCGTGGCCGGAGTAGCCGATCGGGACGTTGGGGTACTCGTCCTGCAGGGTGTTGATCACCCGCAGGTTGAGCTCCTCCGCCTTGGCCGGGTAGGTGGAAGTGGCGTGGCAGAGAAGGATGTTGTCGCTGCCCAGCACCTCCACCGCGTGGCGGATCTGCTTCGGGGTGGACATGCCGGTGGACAGGACGACGGTGCGGCCGGTGGCGCGCAGGGCGCGCAGCAGCTCGTCGTCGGTGAGGGAGGCGGAGGCCACCTTGTGGGCGGGGACGTCGAACTTCTCCAGGAAGGCGACGGCCTCGGTGTCCCAGGGGGAGGCGAACCAGTCGATGCCGCGCAGGGCGCAGTGCGCGTCGATGGAGCGGTACTCGTCCTCGCCGAACTCGACGCGGTGGCGGTACTCGATGTAGGTCATCCGGCCCCAGGGGGTGTCGCGTTCGATGTCCCACTGGTCGCGCGGGGTGCAGATCTCGGGGGTGCGCTTCTGGAACTTCACGGCGTCGCAGCCGGCTTCGGCGGCGGCGTCGACCAGGGCGAGGGCGGTGCCCAGGTCGCCGTTGTGGTTGATGCCGATCTCGCCGACGACGTAGACGGGGCGGCCGGGTCCGGCGGTGCGCGATCCGAAGGTGCGCAGGCGGGCGTCGGAGCGGGCGGTGTCGGTCATGGCAGGTGCGGTCCTTCGCGTGGGTGCGGGGGGTGCGGTGGGGACGGGGTGCGGGGTGACAGCGGGGTGCGGGGTGACGGCGGGGTGCGGGGACAGGGGGTCGAGGAGGGGGGCGAGCAGGCGGGCGCGGGCCAGGTCGTGCGGGTCGTCGACCTCCAGGACCCGTGCGGGGTCGGTGGCCACGGGCAGGACCCGGCCGAAGAACCGGTGGCGGGCGGTGCGGAAGCCCGGGGCGTCCATCGCGTAGGCGGCGCCGGTCTCCAGCAGGTCCTGCGTGCGGTCCTGGCGACGGGGGCGGTACGCCTCCTCGTGGTTGACCCCGGCCGCGGAGCCGTCGGGGCGCTCCCGCCAGAGGAAGCCGTGGAAGGGAGCCGTGGCCAGCGCCGAGTCGGCCTCCCCGGAGGCGACGGCGGCGGCGACGGACTCCACGTCGGAGGCGGTGAGGAAGGGGCTGGTGCACTGGACGAGCAGGACCACGTCCACGGTGGCCCGGTGCAGCTCCTCGAAGGCGGTGAGCGCGTGCAGGACGGCGGCCTCGCTGCTCGCGGTGTCGCCGGCGATGGCGGCGGGGCGGGCGAGGGCCTGCGCGCCGGCGGCGCGGGCGGCGGCGGCGATCTCGGCGGAGTCGGTGGAGACCACCACGTCGGTGACGGTCGGCGCGGCCAGGCAGGCCCGGACGGCGCGGGCCACGAGCGGCACCCCGGCGACCTCGGCGAGGTTCTTGCCGGGCACCCCCTTGGAGCCGCCCCGAGCGGGTACGACGGCGAGCACCCGCGGCGCCGCCGGCCGGGGGGCGGGGGCCGCGTCGGGCCCGGGGCGGGCGGGCGGCGAGGGCCGGGCTCCGGTCACAGCTCCCCCAGGCGGCGGATCACGGGGGCGACCCGCTGGACCCCGTGCCGGTACGCCCCGCGGGCGGCCTCGCGCAGGTGGGCGCGCAGGCGGCGGCGCAGCCGGGACTCCCGCGCGGTGTCGCGCACGGCGCCGGGCAGCGGGGTCCCGTCGGGTGCGAGGTGGTGCCGCGCCAGGATGCCCGGCAGGTAACCGGGGGCGGTGGTGGGCGTGTAGTACGGCCGCGGGGGCGGCAGCTGCCCGGCGGCCGCCAGCTCCGCGACCCGCGCCCGGGCGGCGGCGTACGCGTCCCGCACGGACCCGGACGCCCCGGCGGAGACCGGCCCCGCCCCGGAACCGGCGGCCGGGACGACCTCGGAGTCCGCGCCGGCCGGCTCTGGCCGGACGCCCTGGGCGTGGAGCCACTCCGGGTCGCCCTGCGGGAGCAGCCCCGCGTCCAGCTGGTCCCACGAGGCCAGGCAGCCCGAGCCGAGGAAGTGGTGGTTGCCGAGGGCCTCTCGGACGCCGAGGTCGGTGAGGACCGCCGTCGGGATGGAGCGGTGCAGGGACTCCAGGGCCGCGGTGGACGAGACGGTGACCAGCAGGTCGGCGCCGTCCAGCACCTTCCCCATGTTCCCGTACACCAGGCGGCAGTTGGCCGGCAGCCCGCCCGGGATTCGCTCCGCCAGCCGCTGGTAGGGCTGCTCCTCCAGGTGCGTGGTGTGCTCCCCGGGACGGCTGCGCAGCTTGATCAGCACCTCCCGGCCGGGGTGCAGCCGCGCGTGTCGCACCGCCCGCTCCAGCAGGTACGCGCGGTCGGCGCGGCCGTCCGGCACGGAGGGCTGGACGGCGAAGACCACCCGCTGCGCGGAGCGGCCCCCGGGGTCGTACGGCGCCCCGCCCAGGAAGGGCAGCGCGGTCTCGGTGACGGCGCCCGCGTCGGCGCCCACCCCCTCGTACACGGCGCGGAACCGCTCCGCGTCGTGGCGGGAGTTGGCGAGGACGAGATCGGCGCCGTGCCGCAGCAGCAGCCCGTCGGCGAGCTTCTCGTACACGACGCCCACGTATCCGGTGACGAGCACGGGCCGCCGTCCCGGGGCCGGCCACAGGGCGCGGGCCCCGTGCAGGACGGCCTGGACCGCCCCGCCGACCAGGGCGAGGACGACCACGTCGTAGTCCTCGCGCTCGATCTCGGCGAGGAATCCGGCACAGGTCACCTCGGTCAGCCGGTCGGCACTGACCCCCACCTCGCCGAGCTGGCGGGCGGTGGGCGTGGCCCGGCCGCGCAACAGGTATCCGGTGAGCCGGTGGTCGGGCACGAGACGGCGGGCGGTGAGCGCACCCCATTTCCATCGCGTATCGGAATCGGCGAGCACGGCGACGCGCAGCTTGCGTTCTGGCACGCGGCAGAAACTATTCCGCGATGCCGGTGACCGGCCCAACGAACGCACAACAGCCGGTTAACAACCGGTCGGAGAAGTGCGAAAGCGTGTGGGTTAAGACTCCCGCCCCGCGTCGTTCACATGGAATCCGCACACGGGCCACGGTGAATGCCGCACCGCCCCCTAATGTCTCGCAGGTGCCCAAGCTCTCTGTTGTCGTGCCGTTCTACAACGTCCTGACGTACGCACCGGATGCCCTGCGGAGCCTCGAGGCCAACGCCCGGGACGATTTCGAGTTCCTGCTCGTCGACGACTGCTCGACGGACGGGACCGGCGAACTGCTGGAGCGGGCCGCGCGCACGCTGCCCGGGGCGGTGCACCTCAGACACGGGCGGAACGCCGGCCTGGCCACGGCGCGCAACACGGGACTGGACGCGGCCCGCGGCGAGTACCTCGCCTTCCTGGACGGGGACGACTGGCTGGCCCCCGGGCACCTGGCCCGGGTGTTGGCCGCCATCGAGGCCCTGGCCTGTGACTTCGTCCGTACCGACCATGTGCGCTGCACCGGCCGGGAGCGGAGCGTGCAGCGCGTCCCGTACGGCCCGCAGTCGGTCGTCGCCGATCCGCGCACGGCGATCCTGCCGGCCGACCGGGCCACCTCGGTGGACTATCCGTACGCCTGGGCCGGCATGTACCACCGGCGGCTGCTGGACCGCGGGGTGCTGCGCTTCACCGACGGGCTGCGGACGGCGGAGGACCGGCCGTGGATCTGGCGGCTGCACCGGGAGGCCGACTCCTTCGCTGCCGTCGGAACGCCCGGGGTCTTCTACCGCCGCGGGGTTTCCACCTCGTTGACGCAGATCGGCGACGAACGGCAGCTCGATTTCATCCGCGCATTCGATCAAGTCCTCTCGGACACCGCGTCGGACCGGGAATCGGATCGGCTGACGCCGAAGGCCGTCCGAACGTATTGCGCAATCATCGCGCACCATTTCGGCTCGATCGAAAGGTACGAACCGGCCGTGGCCAGGAAACTCCGCATCATGGGCGCGGCCGCGCTCGACCGCATGCCCCAGGACGTACTGGACCACGTCCTGGACACGATGGACCTGGAACGCTCCACCCTGCTGCGCCGCGTGCGACGCGGCCGGGGCCCGCTCGGCCGCCGGGGCCCGCTCGGCCGCCGGGGCCCGCTCGGTCCGCTCGGCCGCCGGGGCCTGCGCGCGCCGTCGGGGGCGAGCGCCTGATGCCCACCCAGATCTTCCTGGCCTCCACCCTCTACGGCGCGGCCACGCTCGCGGCCGGCATCGACGGGGGCTCCTTCCCGCCCGCGGGCCGGCGCATCCTGCTGACCAGCAACCACGCCGTCACCGCCGAGATCTCCCCCGGGCTCGCCGACATGCCGGGCTTCACCGCCCTGCGCGGCCGCTTCGACGAGGTACTCGACTGGAACGCCGTCATCGCCCCGCAGCACCCGAGCACCTGGGCCCCGCGCACGGAGGACGTCCCGCTGTGGGAGCGCCAGTTGCGCGCCCTGTGGGGGCTCGGTGACGACCGCGTCGAACTGGTCGTGGAGTCCCTCCAGGTGCCCCCGGCCCAGACCCTGTGCACGCTCTTCCCCGGGGCCGCGGTGGACGTGTACGCCGACGGGCTGATGAGTTACGGGCCCACCCGCTTCCGCCTCGACCCGCAGCTCGGGATGCGGGTCCGGCGGGTGCTCCACCCGGACCTGGTGCCGGGGCTGGAGCCGCTGCTGCTGACGGAGTTCGGGGTGCGGGCGGAGCCCCTGCCCGCGGAGCCGCTGCTCAAGGTCCTCGCGGAACTCGCCGACCACGCGGACCTCGCCGACGTCACCGACGCCGCCGACCTCCCGCGTCCCGTCGCGCCCGCTCCGTCCGCCGCTCCCCCGGCCCTCCTCCTCGGCCAGTACCTCGCCGCGCTCGACCTCATGACCCCGGACGAGGAGGAACGGCTCCACATCGCGATGGTCCGCGGCGCGCACGCCCTCGGCCACCGCGAGCTGGTCTTCAAACCGCACCCCAGCGCCCCGGCCGCCTATTCCCGCGGCGCGGAGCAGGAGGCCGAGCGGCTCGGCGCCCGGCTGACCGTGGCCGCCGCTCCGGTGCTGGCCGAGACGCTCTACCAGCGGCTGCGCCCCGCCCTCGTCGTCGGCTGCTTCTCCACCGGACTGCTGACCGCGGCCACGCTGTACGGCCTCCCGGTGGCCCGGACCGGTACGGACGCGGTGCTGGCCCGCCTGACCCCGTACCCGAACAGCAACCGCGTACCGCTGGCCCTGGTCGACGCCCTGCTCCCCGACCTGGCCGACGCGGACGCGGTCCGCGCCTGGACTCCGCCGCGCCCCGACCGGGTCCGGTCCGAGCTCTCCGGGCTGCTCACCGCGGTCGGCTTCACCATGCAGCCGCGCATCCTGGCGTCCCGGCGGGCGGAGGCCGAGGCCCACCTGCGCGCGGGGCCCGCCCCCGCCGCGCTGCGGTACGTCACCCGCCGCCGGCTGTCCGCGCTGGGCCTGCCGGGCGGCCTCCCGGCCCGGCTGTCGTTCCTGCCCCGCAGCCCCGCGGTCCGCCGGACGGTGCGCCGCCTCGCACGGCTGCGCCGTACGGGACGGGCCCGCCGCTCCCTCAGCTGACGGCGAGCTTGG
The DNA here is from genome assembly GCF_042716505.1 of Streptomyces sp. NPDC058674. NCBI lineage: Bacteria > Bacillati > Actinomycetota > Actinomycetes > Kitasatosporales > Streptomycetaceae > Streptomyces > Streptomyces sp. NPDC058674. The sequence continues at coordinate 35,011 of NZ_JBHXSC010000020.1, read as the reverse complement.
CCGCGAAGCCCAGGAAGAGCACGCCCGCCGCCGAGGTCGCCCCGGCCGCCAGCCGCTTGCGGCGGCGGAAGGCGGCGGACAGCCGGGTCCCGGTGAGGATCAGCGTCGACAGGTAGAGCAGGCTCACCAGCTGCGACACCGCGCCGAGCAGCAGGAACGACAGCGCCGGGTAGGCGTATCCCGGGTCGACGAACTGCACGAAGAAGGACAGCAGGAACAGGATGGCCTTCGGGTTGACCAGGCTCACCAGCAGCGCCCGCCGGTAGGGCCGCTCCGTGCCGCCCTCCGGCTCCCGGCCGCCCAGCAGGGCCTCCTGCCGGTCCCTGCGGTCGCGCCACACGGTCCAGGCGGCCCGCATCATCCCCACCGCCAGCCACGCCAGGTAGCCGGCGCCCAGGAACTTGACCACCGTGAAGAGCAGCGGGCTCGCCTTGAGCAGCGCGCCCGCCCCGGCGGCGGTCAGCACCATCAGCACCGTGTCGCCGGTGAACACTCCGGAGGCCGCCTTGTAGCCCTCCTTCACGCCGCCCCGCGCCGCGACGGACAGCACGTAGAGCGAGTTCGGGCCCGGCAGCAGGACGATCAGCACCAGGCCGGCGAGATAGGTCGGAAGATCTGTCACACCCAGCATGGGCAGGAGTGTCCCATAGGGTCGCGCCCGCCCTGCCCCGTGTTTTCGCCCCGGCCGCCCGCCCGGTGCCGACGCCCTCGATGCGCGCGCGTGTACGGAAATCCACCCGGATCGCCCAGTTGGACGGATGAATCCCGATCCGTCAGGTCCCGTGGCCCGTAGACCGGTTCGTGGGAATTCCGCTCTCCGTGCACGACATCGGCCGTTCCTCCGTAGAGCGACCGGTCCCGGAACTGATACAACCTCCCCCAGCTGCCGCTGGAGGCCTGACTCCGCGAATGCCCCTCCCACGGCCGCGGGCCGCCCGGTCACGATGGCGCAACATCCCGGGACCCTGTGCAACTGTCCACGCACCCGAGGCATCACCTACTTACACGACGTAGAAACCGGGGGACTGCAATGCAGCGCCAGAGAGTCATAATCCGCACGCTCGGGTTGGCCACCGCCGTCGCACTTGCGGCGACCGCCTGCGGACCGCAGAAGCCGGGGGCCGCGGGCTCCCCTTCGCCGGCCTCCGCCACGCCCACGGCGGGCGCCTCCCCCGAAGCCTCCCCGACCGCCGACGACAAGCCGGGCGGGGCCTCGCCGTCGTCCTCTGCCTCGCCCTCGGCCTCGGCCAAGGCGTCCGCGCCGGCCTCCGCCTCCTCCTCGCCCTCCCCGACGGTGAAGCAGGTCATGGCGAACGGTGACGACAGCGACCTCGTGCGCGACCTCCAGGCCCGCTTGCGGCAGCTCAAGCTGATGTCGGTCGCGCCCACCGGCTTCTACGGTTCGAAGACGACCTCCGCGGTCAGGACCTTCCAGTCGAAGAACGCCCTGCCCGCCACCGGTTCGGTCGACGAGGCCACCTGGAAGGGGATCCAGGACGCCACGAGGAAGCCGACCGAGGAGGAGCTGCGCCCGCCGACCGTCAACGAGGTCGACGCCCCCGACCCGCAGTGCATGACGGGGCGGGTCATGTGCATCAGCAAGGAGAGCCGCACCCTCGCCTGGATGATCGACGGCAAGGTCGTCTCGACGATGGACGTCCGCTTCGGTTCGGAGAACACCCCGACCCGCGAGGGCGCGTTCAACGTCGGCTGGAAGGCCAAGGACTGGACCTCGACGCTCTACCACACGCCGATGCCGTACGCGATGTTCTTCAGCGGCGGCCAGGCGGTGCACTACTCGGCCGACTTCGCGGCCCGCGGTTACGCCGGCGCCTCACACGGCTGCGTCAACGTCCGGGACAAGGGCAAGCTGTCGGCGCTGTTCGACGCGGTGCAGGTCGGCGACAAGGTCGTCGTCTACTGGTGATCCCGCCGTCCACCCGGGCGCCCGCCCCCGGCGGCGGGCCCGGCGGCTGCCGCCTCGGCGGCAGCCGTCCCGGCGGCGGGACCGGTCGGAAGGTGAGAGGCGCGGGCGGGGCCGGGGGAACGTGCCCCGCCCGCGCCGGTTGCGCAGAGCCCAGGGGTACGGGGGGAACCCCGGCTCATGCGCGGCCGATGACCAGTCGGCTCGATATGTACTGCGCCGCGCGTTCGAAAAGTGTTACAGGCGGGTCAGCGCGTGCCTCAGCGGCGGTCGTGCCCGCCCGAACCGCCCGGCAGGGCCGGGGTGAGCGTCGGGGCCCGGAAGACGCCGTCGCCGTCGCCCGCGCTTCCCGGTGCGCCGGGGGCGCCCCCGCGCATCCCGCCCATGGCGCCCCCGTCCAGCACCGCCCCGCAGTAGCGCTCGATACGGGTGAGGCCCCGGGCCAGGTTCGAGAGCTTCTCCCGGCGGTCCTTGTCGAGGCGTCCGGCCCGGTAGTCCGCGCAGAGGGACGCCGCCCACTGGCGGTTCTCCCGGTCGCGTTCGAGGTCGAGCTCCTTGCTCCCGCCGTTGGCGAAGGTGTCCCGGTTGCCGTCCGAGCCGCCCGCGGCGTCCTTGCCGCCGACGTCGCCCTCGGCCGATCCGCCCGGGTCGCCCTGGTCCGCCCGGGCGTCCTCGTCCGCGCCGCCCGCCCCGGCGGTGTCCGAGGAGGCTCCGCCGGTTCCCCCGCCGGTTTCCCCGCCGGGCTCCGTACGGCCGTCCCCGCCCGGCTCGGGGGCCGCGCCGCCGGTACCGGGCGCCGGGGCCGTACCGCCGCGCAGCGGGGTGGGGAGCAGCGGGGGGACGGCGGTGGGCGGCGCGCCGTCGGCCTCGGGGGTCCGGTCGCCCTCGGCGCTGACGGAGGTCGCCGGCCCGGGGCCCGCGCTGTCGTGGCGGTTCTGGTCCAGCAGCCCGGCTCCGGCCGCGGCGGCCAGCCCGCCCACCGCCACGCCGGCCAGGGCGGCCGCGAGGCCGAAGCGCACGTGCCGCCGGGGGCGGGGCGCGGCGACGGGGGTCAGGCGGCCGAGGTCGAGCACGGGCACGCCGGAGCCGGAGGCCTCACGGCCGGCGGCGGGGGGACCCTGCGGCACGCGCGCCGCCCGGGCCGCGCGGAAGGCGGCCAGCGCCGCGGCCTCGCCGGGCAGTTCGCCGCCGCCGGGGGGCGGCTCGGCGAGGATGTCGAGGGCGGCGCGGAGGCGGGCGGCCTCGGCACGGGCGCGGGGAGAGGCGGCCGGTCCCACAGGTTCGACGGGTTCTCCGCGCAGCAGTCTGTCCGCCGCGGCTCTGTCCAGCCACCTGTCGCGCTCGTCGGCCATCACATGTCCTTCTGCGTCCGCCAACGTGAATGCGTCACACCGGTTTGTTCTACGAGGCCCCCGCCACGGCCGCGCTGGGCGGGTACGGCGTCGAGATCCCTCCCGCCCCCGCCGCCCCGTGCCTGGCCACCGGCATTATGGCCGACCGGAGGCGGCGCGTCCGAGTCCGGATCCCCCTCCGCTCCCGGCCCCGGCCCGAAATCGCCCGTCGATCCCGTCACACCCTCCGCGCCCAGCAGCTCCGCCAGTCTCTTCAGTCCCCGGTGCGCCGCGGTCCGTACGGCGCCCGGCCGCTTGCCGAGGGTCTCGGCCGCGCTCTTGGCGTCGAGGCCGACCACGACCCGCAGGACGACGGCCTCCGCCTGGTCCTGCGGAAGCTGGGCGATGAGGGCCATGGTCAGGCCGGTGGACAGGGATTCCATGGCCGCGCCCGCCGTGTCGCACTCGGCGGCCCAGCCGGTGAGCTCGGTGTCGTCGCCGCCGATGGCGGGCCGGCGTCCGCGCATCCGGATGTGGTCCAGGGCGCGGTTGCGCGCGATCCGGGCGGCCCAGCCGCGGAAGCGGTCGGCGTCACCGGTGAAGGAGTCGAGGTCGCGGGCGATCTGCAGCCAGGCCTCGGAGGTCACGTCCTCCGCGTCGCCGTCGCCGACGAGCGTGCGTACGTATCCGAGCAGGCGCGGGTGCACGGCGCGGTACACAGTACGGAACGCGTCCTCCCCGCCGTCCTGTGCCGCGAGCACCGCGGCGGTCAGCTCCGCGTCGTCCCCCAGCAAAGTCCCCAACCCGTTCACTGTCCTGTACGTGTGGCGCAAATCAGCACGTTACGGCTTTCAAGTACCTCTCGTCCACGTGTTGTACAACCAGCAACCAACCCTGCGCGGAGCGGGGTGTGACACAAAACGCACTCGGGGCGCTGACAGGGGTACGGGCTTGTCGCACGAGCCCGTGACGGACGGCGACCGGGGCCTCTCCTGTGGGGGGTGGCGGCCTCGGTCGTCTTCCCCTGCGCGGCGCCCCTCACACCGGGCCGCGCACAGCTCCGCGCACCGCTCCGCGCGCCGTGCTCCGCCCCGACCTCCACGCGCCCTCCGCTTCGCCGCGCCCGCTCCGCCCCCGCCACCAGGTCTCCGCGTCATCCTTTCGGCTCACTTCCGGGTGATTTCCCCCCATGAGTACGACACACGCGGCCGCACGTCGATAGCGTGGCCGTACACCCGCGCCGCGCCACGAGGAGCCCCCCGCTGTCCAGCCATCTTCCGGCACAGGCCCGTGGCGGCTCCGACCCCTCCCACGGCTCCGGGCTGACGCGGTTCAACACCCTGCCACCCGAGACGGCGCGAGCCGCCCTGCTGCACTGCTGCGGTAGCCGCCGCTGGGCCCACCGGGTGGCCGCGCACCGCCCGTACCCCGACCCCGAGGCCCTGCTCGCCGCCGCCGACGAGGCCTCGTACGACCTCTCACAGGCGGACCTGACGGAGGCGCTGGCCGCGGAGTCCTCGGCGGAACTGGACCACGGCGCCTCCTACGCCGCCCTGCTGGCCCTCGACGCGGCCCACGCGGAGTACGAACGCAAGTTCGGCCACGCTTTCGTGATCTGCCTCGACGGGCACCCCCCGGCGGAGCAGTCGGACCAGCTCCTGGCGGCGATCCGGCGCCGGATGGGCCACGAGGAGGACGAGGAGCGCTCGATCTCCGCCGACGAGCTCCGCCGTGTCTCCCGGACCCGGCTGCTGGACCTGACACGCTGGCTCACGTCGGCCGATGGCCTGACTGCGGAGGAATTCGGGCTATTTGCCCCTGTGGGATAGTCCGTCCGTGCCTGTTTGATCACACCGATGACCCCCGCGCAAGGGAACCGACAAAGCGTCGCTACGATGTCCGGGGCCGGAGGACCGTACCCGGCCGGGCCCGACCGACAAAGAAGCCGGCTGGCCCCCGCCCCGCTTCCGGAGGGTTTTCCGTGCCGGCTGGAACGTTGTACCGCGGCCGGGAAGGAATGTGGTCCTGGGTGGCTCATCGAGTCACCGGCGTCCTCATCTTCTTCTTCCTGTTCGTACACGTCCTCGACACCGCACTCGTCCGCGTCTCCCCCGAGGCGTACGACGACGTGGTGGCTACCTACAAGACTCCGATCGTCGCGCTGCTGGAGTACGGCCTCGTCGCCGCAATCCTGTTCCACGCGCTCAACGGTCTCCGCGTCATCGCCGTGGACTTCTGGTCCAAGGGCCCGCGCTACCAGAAGCAGATGCTCTGGACCGTCGTGGGCATCTGGGTCCTGCTCATGATCGGGGCGCTCTACCCCGTGCTGGGCCACGCCTACCTCGAACTGTTCGGGAAGTGACGCGCATGTCCTTCGACACTTCTTCCCCCAAGGCCATCGGCGACGTGGAGGGTGCTTCCCTCTACGACGTCGAGAACCCGGCGCCGTACATCGAGGCCCCGCGCAAGCGGACCGGCAAGACCCCTCGATCCACCCGCGGCAACTTCGAGATGGCCGCATGGCTCTTCATGCGCCTCTCGGGCATCGTCCTGGTCGTGCTCGTCATCGGCCACCTCCTGATCCAGCTGGTGCTGGACGGCGGCGTCTCCAAGATCGGTTTCGCCTTCGTGGCGGGCCGCTGGGCGTCCCCGTTCTGGCAGGTCTGGGACCTGCTGATGCTGTGGCTGGCCATGCTGCACGGCTCCAACGGTCTGCGCACCGTCGTCAACGACTACGCGGAGCGGGCCAACACGCGGCTGTGGCTGAAGGGCCTGCTCTACACCGCCACGGTGTTCACCATCCTTCTGGGCACGCTGGTGATCTTCACCTTCGACCCGAACATCCGCTAGGCAACGGGGCTGAGGCGAAACCAATGAAGATCCACAAGTACGACACCGTCATCGTCGGGGCGGGCGGCGCAGGCATGCGCGCCGCCATCGAGTCGACGAAGCGCAGCCGCACCGCCGTGCTGACGAAGCTCTACCCCACCCGCTCCCACACGGGCGCCGCGCAGGGCGGCATGGCCGCCGCGCTCGCCAACGTGGAGGAGGACAACTGGGAGTGGCACACCTTCGACACGGTCAAGGGCGGTGACTACCTGGTCGACCAGGACGCCGCCGAGATCCTGGCGAAGGAGGCCATCGACGCCGTCCTCGACCTGGAGAAGATGGGCCTGCCGTTCAACCGCACCCCGGACGGCACCATCGACCAGCGCCGCTTCGGCGGACACTCGCGCAACCACGGCGAGGCGCCGGTCCGCCGGTCCTGCTACGCCGCGGACCGCACCGGCCACATGATCCTCCAGACCCTCTACCAGAACTGTGTCAAGGAGGGCGTGGAGTTCTTCAACGAGTTCTACGTCCTGGACCAGCTCCTGGTCGAGGAGGACGGCGTCAAGAAGTCGGCCGGCGTGGTCGCGTACGAGCTCGCCACCGGCGAGATCCACGTCTTCCACGCGAAGTCCGTCATCTACGCCTCCGGCGGCACCGGCAAGTTCTTCAAGGTGACCTCCAACGCGCACACCCTCACCGGCGACGGCCAGGCGGCCTGCTACCGGCGCGGTCTGCCGCTGGAGGACATGGAGTTCTTCCAGTTCCACCCGACGGGCATCTGGCGCATGGGCATCCTGCTGACGGAGGGCGCCCGCGGTGAGGGCGGCATCCTCCGCAACAAGGACGGCGAGCGCTTCATGGAGAAGTACGCGCCGGTCATGAAGGACCTCGCGTCCCGTGACGTCGTCTCGCGCTCCATCTACACGGAGATCCGGGAGGGCCGCGGCTGCGGCCCCGCCGGCGACCACGTGTACCTGGACCTGACGCACCTCCCGCCGGAGCAGCTCGACGCGAAGCTCCCGGACATCACCGAGTTCGCGCGCACCTACCTCGGCATCGAGCCCTACACGGACCCGATCCCGATCCAGCCCACCGCGCACTACGCCATGGGCGGCATCCCGACCAACGTCGAGGGTGAGGTCCTCAGCGACAACACCACCGTCGTCCCGGGCCTGTACGCGGCCGGCGAGGTCGCCTGCGTGTCGGTGCACGGCGCGAACCGCCTGGGCACCAACTCGCTGCTGGACATCAACGTCTTCGGCAAGCGCTCGGGCATCGCCGCCGCCGAGTACGCCCACGCGCACGACTACGTCGAGCTGCCGGAGAACCCGGCGCAGCAGGTCATCGACCTCGTCGAGCACCTGCGCAACTCCACGGGCAACGAGCGGGTCGCCGACCTGCGTCTGGAGCTCCAGGAGACGATGGACGCGTGCGTGATGGTGTTCCGTACGGAGCAGACCATCAAGACCGCGGTCGAGAAGATCGCGGAGCTGCGCGAGCGCTACAAGAACGTGTCCGTCCAGGACAAGGGCAAGCGCTTCAACACGGACCTGCTGGAGGCCATCGAGCTGGGCAACCTGCTCGACCTGGCCGAGGTCATGGCCGTGTCCGCGCTGGCGCGCAAGGAGTCCCGCGGCGGCCACTACCGCGAGGACTACCCGAACCGCGACGACGTCAACTTCATGCGCCACACCATGGCGTACCGCGAGGTCGGCGCCGACGGCAAGGATTCCGTCCGGCTGGACTACAAGCCCGTCGTCGTCACCCGCTACCAGCCGATGGAGCGTAAGTACTGATGGCCACCCCGACCCTGTCCAAGACGGACCAGATGGAGGCCGCGGCGGCCGCCTCGCCCTTCATCACGGTCACCTTCCGGATCCGCCGCTTCAACCCGGAGATCTCGGAAGAGTCGACCTGGCAGGACTTCCAGGTCGAGATCGACCCGAAGGAGCGCGTGCTCGACGGACTCCACAAGATCAAGTGGGAGCTCGACGGCACGCTGACCTTCCGCCGCTCGTGCGCGCACGGCATCTGCGGCTCCGACGCGATGCGGATCAACGGCAAGAACAGGCTCGCCTGCAAGACGCTGATCAAGGACATCAACCCGGAGAAGCCGATCACCGTCGAAGCCATCAAGGGCCTCACGGTGATGAAGGACCTCGTGGTCGACATGGAGCCCTTCTTCCAGGCCTACCGCGACGTCATGCCGTTCCTGGTCACCACGGGCAACGAGCCGACGCGCGAGCGCCTGCAGAGCGCCGAGGACCGCGAGCGCTTCGACGACACCACCAAGTGCATCCTGTGCGCCGCGTGCACGTCCTCGTGCCCGGTGTTCTGGAACGACGGCCAGTACTTCGGCCCGGCGGCGATCGTCAACGCCCACCGCTTCATCTTCGACTCGCGCGACGAGGCCGGCGAGCAGCGGCTGGAGATCCTGAACGACAAGGACGGCGTGTGGCGTTGCCGCACGACCTTCAACTGCACCGACGCGTGCCCCCGCGGCATCGAGGTCACGAAGGCGATCCAGGAAGTCAAGCGCGCCCTGATCACGCGCCGCTTCTGATCCGCTGAGACGTGAGGCCCGTACCCCACCCGGGGTGCGGGCCTCACGCGTACCCGGATCGCGCCCGGCGGATCGGGGTACGGAGCGCCGTGTCGCTGTGGAAGGATCGGCCGCATGAGCGACCAGCAGCCGAACCCCTACGCGAGCGACCCCAGTCAGGGCGGCCAGTCCGGCCAGGGCGACTACAGATGGGGTCCCGGCGAGGCCAGCTACGGCTATCCGCAGCCCTACCCGGCGAACCCCGCCTACCAGCCGACCATGGGCGGCGCGGGCTTCCCCGTACCGGCCTACGGCCCGGGTACGGGCGGTGGCGGCGCGATGCTGTCGCTGGGGGACATCAGCATCGTCGGCGACCAGATCATCACCCCGTCGGGCCAGATGCCGCTCCGGGGCTCGATGTGGAACGCGACGGACTTCTCGCGCACCGAGGAGAAGATCCCGACCCACGCGATCGTCCTGGCGGTCGTCTTCGCGGTGTTCTGCCTCCTCGGCCTGCTCTTCCTCCTGATGAAGGAAAAGGTCACCACGGGCTACATCCAGGTCACGGTCACCAGCGGCGGCCGCCACCACTCCACGATGATCCCCGCCTCGGACGCCCACGCGTACGCGTGGGTGATGAACCAGGTGAACTACGCGCGGTCGCTGAGCTTCTGAGGGGGTGGGGGCTTCGGGGGGGCGGGAGTGGACGGGTTTGGGGGTTTCCCGTCAGTCTCATCGTCTCTCCGGGTCGGGCCGGTCCCTCAAGGGCGCTCCTCCTCCGTCGTCGCGTCGCTTCGCGATGGCCTTCGGCCACCCTTGACCGACCGTCCCGCCCCGGACATACGAAGACTGTCGGGAACCCCCCAAAGGAACGGGCCGGGGGACATATCCCCTTCCCGGCGGCCAGGGAAGGGCGGGCCGGCTTCGGGGCGCATCAGATCGCTACGCGCTTCTCTTTGCTTGGCGGCTGCGGTCCGTCTGGGGCTCATGTAGCGGGCACGCAGTCCAGACGGGGCCCAGGGCAGCCCTTTCCGGGCCCGGCAGCCGGGTACCTGCGCCAAACAGCGCAGAGATGACCCTCACGGCAGTCCGAGTCAGGCGTCACGCGTCAGATCGCTACGCGCTTCCCTCGGTTTAGCGTCCGACCGCCGTCCCCCCACTCAAGACCCCGTCAGCGGGTCATCTGTCCGATGGGGGTCGGAATGGGCTGTGTTGGAGTGTGAGGTTGATGAATCCGACCTCACGCTCCACGATCTGATCGTTTACCTCCCGAGCGGCCCGCAGACGCCGTCACAGCGCCCCCCGCCACGATTCGTGGGCGGCCTATGTCCAGCCCCAGACGGACCGCAGCCGCTATGCCGAGAGAAGCGCGTAGCGATCTGACGCGCCCCGAAGCCGACCCGCCCTTCCCTGGCCAGGGCCGATGTGGATTGCTCCCCCCGGCCCGTTCCTTTGGGGGGTTCCCGACAGTCTTCGTATGTCCGGGGCGGGACGGTCGGTCAAGGGTGGCCGAAGGCCATCGCGAAGCGACGCGACCGAAGGGAGCGCCCTTGAGGGACCGGCCCGACCCGGAGAGACGATGAGACTGACGGGAAACCCCCAAACCCCTCCCCTCCCGCCCCGCCGAAGCCCCCGCCCCCCACCACCCCCGCCCCACCCTCAAAGCCCCCGCCCCGCCACAGCCCCACCCCCCGCTTGAACCTGTTCAAAAAAAGCCCTACAGTCAGTCCTGCCAAGCAATTGAACACGTTCAAAGGGGCTGAGGGCAATGGACCTCACTGTGGTCGCGTACGTCATCTACCTGTTCATCAGCATCGGCCTCACCGTCTGGGTGGCCCGTACGCTCAGCCGCAACGGCCGTGTCTTCATCGGCGACGTCCTCGCGGGGAACGAGAAGCTCGCCGACGCCGTCAACCAGCTCCTGGTCGTCGGGTTCTACCTCGTGAACATCGGCTTCGTGACCCTCTACCTGCGCCAGGGCCAGGACGTCCTCAGGGCCCGCGACCTCTTCGAGGCGCTGTCGGTCAAGCTCGGTGTCGTGCTGCTCGTCCTCGGCGTCATGCACCTCGGCAACGTATGGGTCCTGAACAAGATGCGCCGGCGCGGCATCATGGAGCGCCAGCAGACTCCGCCGGTCGCCCCCCAGGGGTGGACCGCTCCGGCCGGGGCCTGAGACCGTGACGCCCCAGCCCAAGGGCCGGGCGCAGGCGGCGGCCACGGAACCGGCCACCGCACCGGCTCAGGCGCCGGCTCCCGCACCAGCTCAGGCGCCGGCTCAGGCTCCCGCTCCCCCGCCCGCTCCGGTCCGCGCGCTGACCGTGCTCTACGACGCCGGCTGCCCGCTCTGCGTGCACATCCGGCACTGGCTGCTGGCGCAGCACTCGCTCGTCCCGATCGCCCTGGTGCCCGCCGCGTCCTACGAGGCGCAGCGGCGGTTCCCGCACCTCGACCACGCCTCGACGCTGAAGGAGATCACCGTCGTCGGGGACGCGGGGCAGGTGTGGCGGGGGACCGACGCCTTCATCGTGTGCCTGTGGGCGCTGACCGACCACCGGGCAAGGGCGTACTGGCTGGCCACCCCGGCGGGGCGGCCCTTCGCCCGCGCCTTCATGTACTCGGCGTCCAAGTGGCGCGAGGCGGTGCGGACCCCGGGAACGCCGGTTCCGACCGTGGCCGGAGCTCAGGAAGCGGCCTGTGACGACCAGTGCTCCGTCCCCCGATAGGCTCGTGCACCGTGACTGATCAGAAGGCTCCCAAGAGCGAGCAGACCCGCACGCTCATCCTCGAAACCGCGCTCCGGCTCTTCCAGGAGCGCGGCTTCGACAAGACGACCATGCGGGGCATCGCCAAGGAGGCCGGTGTCTCGGTCGGCAACGCCTATTACTACTTCGAGTCGAAGGAACACCTGGTCCAGGGCTTCTACGACCGGATCTGCGCGGCTCACCAGGCGGCGGTGCGGCCGATCCTGGACAACGAGACGGATCTGCAGAAGCGGCTCGCCGGAGTACTGGTCAGCTGGCTGGACATCGCGGCTCCGTACCACGAGTTCGCCTCGCAGTTCTTCAAGAACGCGGCGGACCCGGAGAGTCCCCTGAGCCCCTTCTCGCCGGAGTCGGAGCCGGCCCGCAGGGCGGCGATCGACATGCACCGGGAGGTGCTGGCGGGCGCGAAGACCAAGGTGCCGGCCGAACTGGCCGACGTGCTGCCGGAACTGATGTGGCTCTCGCAGATGGGGCTGGTCCTGTACTGGGTCTTCGACCGCTCACCGGACAGCCGCAAGACCCGGGCTCTGGCCGAGCGCGGCGCGCAGCTGACGACGCGGGGCATCGTCCTGGCCCGGTTCCGGGTGCTGCGGCCGCTGGTGCGGGAGGTCCACGAGCTGTTCGCGGACTTCCTGCCGGGGATGGCGCAGACGGCGGTGTCCCGCAAGCGGGCCTCGGACCCGGACAGCGGCCCGGCCGAGGACTGAGACCGGCCTACCGGCCTGCCGGCGTGTCGGCCGTACGGGCCGTACAGGGCGACAGCGGTGGTCAGGCCTGAGGTGAGGCGAGTTCCACGACCGTGATGTCGGACGGTGCTCCCACCCGGACCGGGGGCCCCCACGCGCCCGCACCGCGGGACACGTAGAGCTGGGTGTCGCCGTAGCGCTCCAGGCCGGCCACGGTGGGGTTGGCGAGATCGGCCAGGTACTTCCCGGGCCAGAGCTGGCCGCCGTGGGTGTGCCCGGAGAGCTGGAGGTCCACCCCGTACCGGACCGCGTCGTGGATGACGACGGGCTGGTGCGCGAGGAGGACGGCGGCGCGGGCCCGGTCGCGGTCGTCGAGGGCGGCGGCGAAGTCGGGGCCCTGCCCCTCGCTCTCGCCCGCGATGTCGTTCACGCCGGCGAGGTCGAAGTACGGCAGCTCGCGCCGGGCGTTCTCCAGCGGGGTCAGGCCCAGCTCGCGGACGTGCTCCACCCACTGTGCGGCGCCGGAGAAGTACTCGTGGTTGCCGGTGACGAAGTACGCGCCGTGGCGGGCCCGGAGCTCGCGCAGCGGCTCGGCGGCCGGGCCGAGGTCGTGCACGCTGCCGTCGACGAGGTCGCCGACGATGGCGATGAGGTCGGGCTGCGTGCGGTTGACGGTGTCGACGATGCGCCGCGTGTGGGCTCGGCCGAGGACGGGGCCGAGGTGGACGTCGCTGACGACGGCGATCCGGAACCCGTGCGCCGCCCGCGGCAGCTTGGCCAGCGGGACGTGGACCCGCTTGACCGTCGGGCCGCGCAGCACCCCGTGGGCTCCGTTCGCGACGGTGGCTACGGCCGCGGCCGCCGCGGCGCCGCCGACGGCGCGCGCGAGCGTCCTACGGCTCGGCCCCCGGACGGCGGGCACGGCCGCGGGTGCCGCGGGCGCCTCAGGTGCCCCCGGCGCCCCGGCGGTGGCGGGCGCGGGGGTTTCCGAGGGCGCGGGCACGTCCGAGGACGCGGCCGCTCCGGCGGGCGCGGGGACGGGTGCCCCGGCGGGCGCGGTTACCCCTTCGGGGGACGGCCGGTGGGCCAGACGGCGGAGCAACAGCGCGCGTATCGGCTCCGCTACCAGCATCGTCAGGGTCAGGTACAGGAGCAGCGCCAGCCAGAGGAACCCCGGCCAGGCGACCGCCTGCTGGAGCCAGAAGGGGGCCCCGGCGCGGCCGGCGGTCAGGGCGGCCACAGAGAGGAGGGGCAGGGCGATGGCCAAGGACGTACCGACGCGGCGGGGCAGGCCGCCGGGGACCGTGGTGTCGCGGACCAGGCGGATCCACAGCCAGCGGTGCACCAGGACCAGGAGCGTCAGGACCCCCAGCGCGACGAGGACGAAGACGAGGACGTTCATGCGGCGCCGCCCGCATCCGGACCCGCATCCGCGCCCGTCCCTGACGTCGTCCCCGTGCCCGTCCCTGACCCTGTCCCTGTGCCCGTGTCCGTTCGTGATGCGCGCCGCAGGGCCCGCACCCCGAGCAACCCGATCACTCCGACGGCCGTCCCCAGGAGAAAGGACGTCACCGCGAGCGTCAGGTGCACCCAGAAGTACGACGTGGGATCGCCGGCCTCATCGAACGCCAGGCCACTGCCGTTCTTCCACAGGTTCCGGACGAAAGACACCCAGATGAACCAGCTCCAGGCCCCGAAGGCCAGCAGGAACCAGGAGACGGAACGGCTCAGTTTCATGCCCCCAGTATCGGATTCCCCGCCGGGGCGGACACGCCGGGGTGGGCTGTCCCGGCAGTGGTTGCCTCGAATGGGCCGGTCCACAGGGGCATCCATCCCATCGGGATGTACTTTCACCTGCGTGTCCGTAAAGAAGACCGCGTTGACGGTCCTGTCCGCCGCGCTCCTGGTCCCCTCCTCGCTCGTGCTTCCCGCGCACGCCGCACCGAGCCCGCCGGCCGACGGAAAGGGCGGGCCCGCGAGGTCGCCGGCGGCCGCCGCGCCCCCCGCGTCGATGTCGACGGTCGGCGGGGCCCTGCTCGGCCAGCCGGGCACCCAGGTGAATCTGCTGCCCGGCGCACCGGCCCTCCCCACGAGCCTGTCCGGGCGGTCCTGGGTCGTGGCCGACGCCGAGTCGGGCGAGGTCCTGGCCGCGCACAACGCACACTGGCGGCTCCCCCCGGCCTCCACCATGAAGATGCTGTTCGCGGACACGCTCCTGCCGACCCTCCCCAAGGACCGGGTCCACAAGGTCACCGAGGAGGAGCTCGCGGACGTCGGCTCCGGCAGCAGCCTGGTCGGGGTCAAGGAGGACCACGAGTACTCGGTCCACGACCTGTGGCTCGGGGTCTTCCTGATGTCCGGCAACGACGCCGTGCACGTGTTGTCGGCCATGAACGGCGGCGTCGAGAAGACCGTCAAGGACATGCAGGCGCACGCCGAGGAGCTCCAGGCCCTGGACACCCATGTGGTGTCCCCCGACGGCTACGACTCCCCGGAGCAGGTGTCGAGCGCGTACGACCTGACCCTGATCGCCCGCTCCGGGCTGCGCAAGCAGGACTTCCGGGAGTACTGCGGCACGGCGAACGCGGAGTTCCCCGGCCGGCAGGAGCCCGGCAAGCCGCGCGACTCCTTCGGCATCCAGAACACCAACCGGCTGATGACCGGTGCGCACGGCGTGGCCCCGTACAAGGGCATCGCGGGCGTCAAGAACGGCAACACCACGATGGCCGGGTCGACCTTCACGGGCGTCGCCCAGCAGGGCGACCGGAAGCTGCTGGTCACGGTGATGAACCCGAGCTCCGGCAGCGGCAACGCCGTCTACGAGGAGACTTCCGCGCTCTTCGACTGGGGCTTCGCGGCGGCCGGCAAGGTCAAGCCGGTGGGCGAGCTGGTGCCGCCGAAGAGCGAGGACACCACCTCGCTGGGCTCGCCCGCCAAGTCCCACGAGGGCGGCCGCACCGCGGCCTCGCCGGGCGCGGGCGGCGGTGCGGGCACCGCCCTCGGCATCGCGGGCGGGGCGCTGGCCGCGCTCGCCGGCGGCGTCTTCGCGGTCAACCGCCGCTGGCCCCGGGGGCGTCGCGGCCCCGGGGGCGGCTGAGGCTCCGGGGGCGGCTGAGGTACCGCGGGCGGCTGAGGCACCCGAGGCGGTGAGGCCCCGGGGCCGCCGCGGCGTCCGGCCCGGGGCCCGCGGGACGGTTCAGGGCCGTGCGGGCTCCGGGTCCCGGTCCCGTTCCGGTTCCGTCCCCGGTTCCGGGTCCTCCTGGCCGTCCCCGTCGGCGTCGTCGCGGGTCGCCGTCCAGGCCGCGATGAACAGCAGCAGCTTCGCCGTGAAGTTGATCCACAGCAGCAGGGCGATCGGCACGCCGAAGGCCCCGTACATGCTCTTGGCCGCCACCCCGCGCATGTAGCCGCTGAGCAGCAGCTTCAGCAGTTCGAAGCCGGCCGCCCCGATGAGCGCCGCCTGGAGCAGGCGGCCGCGCGGCGGCTCGACGCCGGGCAGCAGGGTCAGGACGTAGAGCAGCAGCAGGAAGGCGGCCAGGACGCCCACCAGGAAGGCGCCGGACCGCAGCAGTGCGCCGCCCGCCCCGTCACGGGGGATGCCCAGCCCTTCGGCGGACTTCCCGACGGCGCTGGAGCCCAGGGTCGAGGCCGCGGCCGAGGCCAGGCCCACGCCGCCGAGCCCCAGCAGCACGAGGGCGTCCTTGCCCTTGCGGGCGAAGGGGTTCCCCAGGTCGTCGTCGTCCTTCTCCCACACGGCGCGCAGGCAGTCCCGCATGGAGCCGACCCATCCGATGCCGGTGAACAGCAGCAGCGCGCCGGCCACGAGGCCGACGGTGCCCGCGTTCGCGACGAGTGCTTCGAGGTCGAGCTGGTCGGAGATGCCGGGGACCTGCTCGGCGAGGTTCTTCTGGAGCGTGTCGAGCTGTTCCGTGCTCAGCAGCGCGGCGCCGACGGCCGCGGCCACCGTGATCAGCGGGAAGAGCGCGAGGAAGCTGATGAAGGTGATCGCGGCGGCGAGCCTGGTCCAGTGCACGCGGTCGAGGCGTTCGTACGAGCGCCAGGCGTGCGTCCGCATGAGACGGGCCACCAGCGGCCCGATCACCGGGAGTTTCGTCAGCCAGTCCATGAAGTCACCGTAATTCAGCGGCCGGAAATAGCTGGGATTGTCGCTTTCGGGGACTACGGTCGGCGATTGTGACTTTTCGCCCCGCGCCCCGTCCGTTCCACGCCCTGGTCCTGCGCAGGATCAGGTTCCGCACGCACCGGGCCCTGAGGCCGCTCCGTCAGGAGGGCCGTGCCGTCGTCTCGGCCGCCTCGCCGGCCGGCGAGCCGAACTGCGCCGGGACGCCGGCCGGGCCGGCGCCGAAGGGGTACTCGCGCAGCTTGCGCCAGACGCCGTCCGAGCCCTGTTCGTAGAGCGCGAAGCCCTCGCAGAGCCACGCGGCCTCGTAGTCGGCGAGGGCCGCGAACGCCACGTCCATCGCCTCCTCGGAGATCCCGTGGGCGACCGTCACGTGGGGGTGGTACGGGAAGGCCAGCTCGCGGCTGAGCGGCCCCCGGGGGTCGCGGACCTCGCCCTGGAGGCGGGTGCAGCCCGGGGCGCCCTCGGCGATCCGGACGAAGACCACCGGGGAGAGCGGGCGGAAGGTCCCCGTCCCGGACAGCCGCATCGCGAAGGCGCGAG
This sequence comes from Streptomyces sp. NPDC058674, assembly GCF_042716505.1. Lineage (NCBI taxonomy): Bacteria > Bacillati > Actinomycetota > Actinomycetes > Kitasatosporales > Streptomycetaceae > Streptomyces > Streptomyces sp. NPDC058674. The sequence goes on along the minus strand of NZ_JBHXSC010000020.1, from coordinate 18,250 downwards.
AGGCGGCCGCGACCGCGGCCAGGTGCGCCCGGATCGCCGGCAGCCGGTCCGCCTCCACCTCGGTCGGCGGCACGAGGGTGACGTGCGTGGGGATGCCGTGCGCGGCGGCGTCCCCGAAGCCGGCGCGCAGCTGCTGGAGCTGGCTGCCGTACGGCTCCGGGACCGCGATCGAAACGCCGAGCGTTACGGTCCCCACGTGTCTCTCCTCCGTGTGTCTGGATGGACTGCTGCCGCCCAGTGTGGCGGCAGCACCCCCGATCTCGCCAGGTCCCTCCGGCCGGTCAGTGCTTGGCGGGCAGCAGACCGAGGCGGTCGTACGCCTGCGCGAGGGTCTCGGCGGCGACCGCGCGGGCCTTCTCCGCGCCCTTGGCCAGGATCGAGTCCAGCGTCTCCGGGTCGTCCAGGTACTCCTGGGTGCGCTGCTTGAAGGGCGTGACGAAGTCGACCATCACAGCGGCCAGGTCGGTCTTCAGCGCGCCGTAGCCCTTGCCCTGGTACTTCTCCTCCAGGGCGGGGATCGTCTCGCCCGTGAGGGTGGAGTAGATCGTGAGGAGGTTGCTGACGCCGGGCTTCTTCTCCGCGTCGAAGCGGATCTCGGCCTCGGTGTCCGTCACCGCGCTCTTGATCTTCTTCTCGGTGGCCTTGGGCTCGTCGAGGAGGTTGACCAGGCCCTTGGGGGACGAGGCGGACTTGGACATCTTGACCGTCGGGTCCTGGAGGTCGTAGATCTTCGCGACCTCCTTGACGATGTGCGCGGCGGGGAGGGTGAAGGTCTCGCCGAAGCGCTGGTTGAAGCGTTCGGCCAGGTCGCGCGTCAGCTCGATGTGCTGGCGCTGGTCCTCGCCGACCGGGACGGCGTTCGCCTGGTAGAGGAGGATGTCGGCGACCTGGAGGATCGGGTACGTGAACAGGCCGACGGTGGCGTTGTTCGTCCCCTGCTTGGCGGACTTGTCCTTGAACTGGGTCATCCGGCTGGCCTCGCCGAAGCCGGTGATGCAGTTCATGACCCAGCCGAGCTGGGCGTGCTCGGGCACGTGGCTCTGGACGAAGAGCGTGCAGCGCTCGGGGTCCAGCCCGGCGGCGAGCAGCTGCGCGGCGGAGAGGCGGGTGTTCGCGCGGAGGTCCTTCGGATCCTGCGGCATGGTGATCGCGTGCAGGTCGACGACCATGTAGAAGGCGTCGTGCGTCTCCTGCAGGGCGACGTACTGGCGGATGGCTCCGAGGTAGTTCCCGAGGTGGAACGAACCGGAGGTGGGCTGGATGCCGGAGAGCGCGCGAGGACGATCAGAAGCCATGGCCCCATTCTCTCAGGTGCCGGAGCCGGCTCCGGCCCCCCGCTGGCCGGAACCTTCCGGGTCGCCCCGGCCCCGCCCGTGCCCCGTACGGGTACCGGGCGGTAGCGGGGCGGCCGGATCCAGCCCCGGCCGGGCGACCGATTCCCGGGACCCGGCGGGGCTGGTTCCAGCCCCGCCGGCGGGTGCGGCGCGGGGTCCGGGGCAGCGCCCCGGCAACGGCCCCGCAGGTCAGGACAACGGCAGGCCCGGGGCCGGGAACTCCGCCATCAGCGACGCGACCTCCGCGCGGACCGCGCCGAGCGCCGGCTCGTCGCCCTTGGCGGCGGCGTCCACCGCGCGGGCGATCCAGTCCGCCACCGTCGGCATGTGCGCGGCGGTCAGGCCGCGGGAGGTCAGCGACGGCGTGCCGATCCGGATGCCCGAGGGGTCGAAGGGCTTGCGCGGGTCGAAGGGCACGGTGTTGTAGTTGACGACGATGCCCGCCCGGTCGAGCGCCTTGGCCGCGACCTTTCCGGGGACCCCCCGCGAGGTCAGGTCCAGCAGGATCAGGTGGTTGTCCGTGCCGCCCGAGACCAGGTCGAAGCCCCGCTCCAGCAGGGCTGCGGCCAGCGCCTTCGCGTTGGCGACGACGGCGTGCGCGTAGGAGGTGAAGGACGGCTGCGCCGCCTCGTGCAGGGCCACCGCGATGCCGGCCGTCGTCTGGTTGTGCGGCCCGCCCTGGAGGCCGGGGAAGACCGCCTTGTCGATGGCCTTCGCGTGCTCCTCGCGGCACATCAGCATCGCGCCGCGCGGACCCCTCAGCGTCTTGTGCGTCGTCGTGGAGATCACGTCCACGTGGCCGGCCGGGGAGGGGTGCGCGCCGCCCGCGATCAGGCCGGCGATGTGCGCGACGTCCGCGACCAGGACCGAGCCCGCCTCCTCGGCGATGGACGCGAAGGCGGCGAAGTCGATGGTGCGGGGCAGCGCGGTGCCGCCGCAGAAGATCAGCTTGGGGCGCTCGGCGAGCGCCAGCTCCCGTACGGCGTCGTAGTCGATCAGCCCGGTGTCGGCGCGGACGCCGTACTGCACGCCGCGGAACCACGAGCCCGTCGCCGAGACGCCCCAGCCGTGGGTGAGGTGCCCGCCCATCGGCAGCGCCATGCCCATGACCGTGTCGCCGGGCTTCGCGAAGGCCAGGTACACGGCCAGGTTCGCCGGGGAGCCGGAGTACGGCTGCACGTTGGCGTGGTCGACGCCGAAGAGGCCCTTCGCCCGCTCGACGGCGAGCGCCTCGACCCGGTCGATGTTCTGCTGGCCCTCGTAGTAGCGGCGGCCGGGGTAGCCCTCGCTGTACTTGTTCTGCAGGACGGTCCCGGAGGCTTCCAGGACGGCCGCGGACACGTAGTTCTCACTGGGGATCAGGCGCAGGGTCTGCGCCTGGAGCACTTCCTCCGCCGCGACGAAGGACGCCAGTTCGGGGTCGGTCGCGGACAGGGCGGGATGGCGGCTCGCGGACATGCGGGCTCCTCCGGGGTCGATGGGGATCGGTACCCCGCGAGGCCCAGGCGAGCGGCCCTGTGTGCGGTCGTGCGCGCACGGCTCCCCCGGAGTCGTTTCTCCGTGCGCCAGTCGCCGTGCGTACCGCTCACCCTAGCGCCGTGACCGGGGGGCGCGCCGCGCGGGAGGTTTCCGCGTCCGGGATCCGACCGACGATAAGACTGTGACGCCACCCTCGTCACCGGCCCACCCGGCAAGACGGACGATCGGAGACCCCGTGTCGACAACTGCTGATGCCATCCGCTCCGCCGACGCGCACAGCGCGCACACCTACCACCCGCTGCCCGTCGTCATCGCCACCGCGGAGGGCGCGTGGATGACCGACGTGGAGGGCCGCCGCTATCTGGACATGCTCGCCGGCTACTCGGCGCTCAACTTCGGGCACGGCAACCGCCGTCTCCTCGACGCGGCCCGTGCGCAGCTGGAACGGGTCACGCTGACCTCGCGCGCCTTCCACCACGACCGCTTCGCCGACTTCTGTACCGAGCTGGCCGCGCTGTGCGGCAAGGAGGCGGTGCTGCCCATGAACACGGGCGCGGAGGCGGTGGAGACGGCGGTGAAGACCGCCCGCAAGTGGGGGTACGAGGTCAAGGGCGTCCCGGACGGGCACGCCAAGATCGTGGTCGCGGCCGGCAACTTCCACGGGCGGACCACGACGGTGGTGTCCTTCTCCACGGACCACGAGGCGCGCGACCACTTCGGCCCCTACACCCCGGGTTTCGAGATCGTGCCGTACGGGGACCTCACCGCGCTCGCCGCGGCGGTCACCGAGAACACCGTGGCGGTGCTGCTGGAGCCGATCCAGGGCGAGGCCGGGGTGCTGGTGCCGCCCGCCGGATACCTGCGGGGCGTACGGGAGCTGACGCGCGAGCGGAACGTGCTGTTCATCGCGGACGAGATCCAGTCGGGCCTCGGCCGGACCGGGAAGACCTTCGCGTGCGAGCACGAGGGGGTCGTCCCGGACGTGTACCTCCTCGGCAAGGCGCTCGGCGGCGGTGTGGTGCCGGTGTCGGCCGTCGTCGCCGACCGGGACGTGCTCGGGGTGTTCCGGCCCGGGGAGCACGGCTCCACCTTCGGCGGCAATCCGCTGGCCTGCGCGGTGGCCCTGGAGGTGGTCGCGATGCTGCGGACCGGTGAGTACCAGCAGCGTGCCACCGAGCTCGGCGACCACCTGCACCGGGAGCTGAACGTCATGGTCGGCGGGGGCGCGGTGACCGCCGTGCGGGGGCGCGGGCTGTGGGCGGGCGTCGACGTCGACCCGGCGCGCGGGACGGGCCGGGAGATCTCCGAGAAGCTGATGGAGCGCGGGGTGCTCGTGAAGGACACCCACGGCTCCACCCTGCGCATCGCCCCGCCGCTGGTGATCTCCAAGGAGGACCTGGACTGGGGTCTGGAGCAGCTCCGGGCGGTCCTCGCCGGCTAGCGGGACCGGCCGGCGGGGCTCAGAGGATCACGTGGGGCAGGAAGCGGGCGTACTCGTCCGTGACGGGCCCCGCGGATTCCCGGATGCCGAGTCCCGCCGCCTCGTCCTCGACGACCCACGCGCCGAGCACCACCCGGTTGCCGTCGAAGTCGGGCAGCGGGGCCAGGCCCTGGAAGCAGTACCGCTCCCCCTCCTGCGGGGTGAACGGCTCGCCGTCCCCGCCGCTCTCGTGGAGGGTGACCCCGGCGCCCTCGCGGCCCAGCAGCGGCTTGGCCGCGTATCCGGCGGAGCCGGGCTCCGCCAGCTCGCGGGGGCCGTCGAGGTAGGCGGGCAGCAGGTTCGGGTGCTCGGGGAAGAGCTCCCACAGGATCGCGAGGAGCGCCTTGTTGGAGAGCAGCATCTTCCACAGCGGCTCGATCCAGCAGGTGCTGCCGGAGCCGCCGCCGTGGTCGTAGGTGCCGAGGACCTGCGGGCCGAACTCGTCGGCGGCCAGCCACTCCCACGGGTAGAGCTTGAAGCAGCTGCGGATGAAGCGCAGCTTCTCGTCCACGAACCGGCCGGACAGGCTGTCCCAGCCGATCTGCTCGACGGCCAGGCCGACGGTGGCGATGCCGGCCTGCTCGGCGGTCTCCTGGAGGTAGGCGACCGTCATCAGGTCCTCGCCGAGCTCGTCGGTCTCGGAGTGCGCGAAGTGCAGCGGGCCGGCGGGCAGCAGCTCGGCCTGTCGGCGCCAGGCGTCGACGAGCCGCTCGTGCAGGGAGTTCCACTGGTCGGCGCCCGGGAAGCGCTCCTCCATCCAGAACCACTGCGGGCTGGCCGCCTCCACCAGGGATGTGGGGGTGTCGGCGTTGTACTCCAGCATCTTGGCCGGGCCGCCCGCGCCGTCGTAGCGCAGGTCGAAGCGGCCGTAGAGGGAGGGCTGCTCGGCGCGGCGCCGCCAGGACTCGGCGATCTGGGCGGCCAGCCGCGGGTCGGTGATCCCGAGGTCGGCGAAACGGTCCTGCTCGACGATGTGCGCGGCGGCGGCCAGGCACATGGCGTGCAGCTCCTCGACGACGTTCTCCAGGGCCTCGACCTCGGGGAGCGTGAAGGAGTAGTAGGCGCTCTCGTCCCAGTAGGGCCGCAGGGAGTCGTCGGGGTAGCGGGTGAGGGGGTAGATCAGGCCCTGCTCCTCGACGGTCTTCTGCCAGTCGGGGCGGGGTTCGATGGTGTGCCGCTTCATGGGTCCTCAGCCGCCGCTGGAGCCGGACTTGCTGCCGCCGATGCCGCCGCGGGTGACGGCGGACTTGTCGAAGCTGCCGCCGGAGACCTTGCCGTTCACGACGCTACCGCCGTAGTAGTAGGCGCCGCGGCCGCCGCTCTTGCAGTCCTTGTCCTTCAGCTTCTCCATCGTGGAGCGCGAGGCGCAGCGCTTGTCGGGCTCGTCGCTGCTGCCGCAGGCCACGAGCGTGGCCGCGAGCAGGCCCATCCCGCCGAGGGCGACGACGCCGGAGCGCATGCGGCGCTGGTTGGTGCTGCTGCTGTCCATCTGGCTGCTCCCCCTGGGTGACGTACTGCCGACAGACTAGAGCGGGCCCCCCGTGCGATGGAATCCGGCCGTCGTGAGATCCGTGACCTAGAGTCGGTTCGTGCTCATTGGGATGGTTTGCGCGCTCGGTGCGGCCCTGTGCTTCGGTACGGCGTCGGTCCTACAGGCGGTCGCGGCGCGGGCGGCGGAGCCCGGGACCGGCTCGGGGGTGGACCCGGCGCTGTTCCTGCGGGCCGTACGGCAGTGGCGGTACCTGGCCGGGCTGGGACTGGACGGCGTCGGCTTCGTCCTCCAGATCATCGCGCTGCGGCACGTCCCGATCTACGCGGTGGGCGCGGCGCTGGCCGCCAGCCTGGCGGTGACGGCGTTGGTCGCGGCGCGGCTGATGGGGGTACGGCTGACCCGCACCGAATGGGTCGCGGTCGGGGTGGTGTGCGCGGGCCTGCTGATGCTGGGGCTGGCCTCCGGCGAGGAGGGTTCGGGCACCGGGTCGCTCGCGCTGAAGTACGGGCTGCTCGGGGTGGCGGTGCTGGTGCTGCTCGTCGGCGCGGTGGCCGGACGGCTGCCGGACGGTCCGCGGGCGCTGGTGCTCGGCCTCGCGGCCGGCACCGGCTTCGGGGTGGTGGAGGTCGCCGTCCGCCTGATCGACGGCTTCTCGTGGCGGGAACTCCTCAACCCGGCGCTGCACGCCCTCCTGCTGGGCGGCGCCGCGGCCTTCCTGCTGCTGACCTCGGCGCTCCAGCGCGGCTCGGTGACGGCGGCGACGGCCGGCCTGGTGCTGGGCGAGACGATCGGCCCGGCGGTGGTGGGGGTGGTGTGGCTGGGCGACCGCACCCGGGAGGGTCTGGCCTGGCTCGCCGTCCTGGGCTTCACGGTGGCGGTGGCGGGCGCGCTTGCGCTCGGCCGCTTCGGCGAACCGGCCCCGGAGCCGGGCCCTACCCGGCCCTGACCCCCTCCACGAACGCGGCGAACGCCCCGGCGGCGAAGTCCAGCACGGGTCCGCCGGGGTTCTTGGAGTCCCGCACGGGAACCACCCCGCGCGAGGCTGCGAGGTTGGTGGCAACCTCGACGCACGCGCCACCGTTCTCGCTATAAGAGGACGTGAACCAGCGGGGGGATTCGGTCGTCACGGGGTGCCCTTTCGCAGCCGGAGAGTACGTACCTACTCCGCCTTGATACCCACGACGAACGCCGCGAACGCCCCGGCGGTGAAGTCCAGCACGGGCCCGCCGGGGTCCTTGGAGTCCCGCACGGGCACGACCCCGCGCGAGGCCACCAGATTGGTGGCGACCTCGACGCATTGACCGCCGTTGTTGCTGTACGAGGACGTGAACCAGCGGGGGGATTCGGTCGTGGTCGTCACGGGGTGCCCTTTCGCAACGTACGGATCATGGCCACGGATGCCGCCTGGGAGAGCGCTTCGGCCTGTAGCTGATGGTAGGCCGTCAAAGCCGGTAGGACGGCTGTACTTTCCCGCTCAAGATAGCCCCGCTGGGCAGACTCGGCATACGACATAAGTGAGCGGTCCGGCAGAGTGAGGAGAGTGATGGGCAGGTCGAATGGACGGCGCTCCCCCAAGGCGAATTCCGCAATCTGAAGCACGGTGTTCGGCAGCTCGGCGAACTCTTCCAGGCGCTCCAACTGCGCGTCCATGACGCCGGGTCCGCCGATGGGCCTGCGAATGCAGCTCTCGTCCAGCACCACGAAGACCAAGGGGCTGGACAGCCGGATCAGCGATGCCTGCCGCTCCGCCACCAGCGAGACCCGCTCGTTCGCCTGGCCGGGCGTGATCGCCCCGCGCCTGACGGCGGACTCGGCGAGTACGGACGCGTACTCCTGGGTCTGCAACAGGCCGGGCATGACGCCCACCTCGTACAGTCTGATCTCCGCTGCCCGGCCCTCGTGTCCCAGGAACTCCGGGAAGCCCTCCAACAGGCTGCCGTGCCGGATCTCGCGCCACTCGCGCTCGAACGCGTCTCCGGTCGCGAAGGCCCGGTCGGCACTGCGCGAAAACGGCAAGGTCGGCACCTTCCGACCAGTTTCCACCGACGAGATGTGCGTGCTCGAATACCCCATCCGCTCGCCCAGCTCGTCCTGGGTCCACCCCTGCGCCTTGCGCGAGCTGCGCAGGCGGGCGCCGAACGCGGCCTGCGGAGAGCTCTCCGGATTCAACTCCTTGACGTTCACGCGGGTCGCACCAACCTTTCGTCCTCCCCTGACACGTTGAATGCTTCCCTGCGTGCGGCCACGCTGAACCTCCCCGGTAGCGGAACGACTACACAGAGGAGCGGCGCCATGCCCCACGCGTGCAACGAATGGCGGCAGCGGTTCAGCAGTACCCGGCGGGGCGCGCGGTTGGCGCGGGAGCTGGCGCTGCTGGAACTGGCCCGGTGGGGCTACCCGTTGGGCACGGGCGACAGCGAGCGGGTCGCGCAGGTCGTCGCCGAGCTGGCGGCCAACGCCGTGGCACACGGCTGCGTGCCCGGGCGGGACTTCGAGCTCGGGCTGCGGGAACTGGGCGGCGTCCTGCGGGTGGAGGTCTCCGACGCGCGGGCCGGGGAGGGGCCCCGGGTGCGTCCGGGGGTGCCGGACCACCCCGCCGAGCACGGCCACGGCATGCGGATCGTCGAGGCGCTGTGCGTCGCCTGGGGCGTCTCCGGCCGGGTCGTCGGCAAGACCGTGTGGGCGGAAGTGGCCACCCGGGCGGCCGCTACGGCAGTGCGGCCGTGAGCGCCTCCAGGGTCGGGGACCACGCGCTCGCGGCCGGGCTGCCGTAGCTGACGACCAGCGCGTCGCGCGCCGGCAACTCCGCCTGCGGGTGCCGGAACGAGGCGAGACCCTCCACGGCCAGGTCCTGCCACGCCGCGGACCGGACCACCGCACGCTCCGTCCCCTCCGGGAGGTCCAGCACCGCGTGCAGCCCCGCCGCGATGCCGGAGACCCCGACCCGGCCGGCCACGGCCGCGACGAGCTCGTCGCGGCGGCGCCGGTAGCGCAGCCGCATCCCGCGCACGTGCCGGTCGTACGCGCCCGAGGTGATGAACTGGGCCAGCGTGAGCTGGTCCAGCGCGCTGGAGGTCCCGTCGCCCGGGCCCCGTACCGCCAGCACCTCGTCCAGCAGTCCCGGCGGGAGCACCATCCAGCCCATCCGCAGCCCCGGGGCGAGGGACTTGCTGGCCGTGCCGAGGTACACCACCCGGTCGGGGTCCAGCCCCTGGAGCGCCCCCACCTGCTGGCGGTCGTAGCGGAACTCCCCGTCGTAGTCGTCCTCCAGGACCAGCCCGCCCGTGGACCGGGCCCAGTCGACCGCCGCCGCCCGCCGGGCCGGGGTCAGGGCCGCCCCGGTGGGGAACTGGTGCGCCGGGGTGAGCAGCACCGCGCCGGGCCCCGCGGCCAGCTCGCCCGTGCGGGCCCCTTCGCCGTCCACCCCCAGCGGCCGCGTCCGCAGGCCCGCCCGTTCCAGCAGGCCCCGGTGGATGTCCAGGCCGTACCCCTCGACCGCCACCTCCCGCACGCGCCGCGCCGGCAACACGCGCGCGAGCAGCGCCAGGGCGTGCGCGAAGCCCCCGCACAGCACGATCCGCTCCGGGTCCGCGTACACACCGCGCGCCCGGGCCAGGTAACCGGCCAGCGCCTCCCGCAGTTCGATCCGGCCGCGCCCGTCGCCGTAGCCGAAGGCCTCGCCCGGCGCCTCGGTCAGCGCCCGCCGGGCCGCCGCCAACCAGGCCGTGCGGGGGAAGCCGCCCACGTCCGGGGAGCCGGGCAGCAGGCTGTAGGCGAGCCCCCGCCGCGCGGGGTGCCGTACGCGGGGCGCAGCAGCGGGGCGCAGCGGCCGGGCCCGTTCGGCCACCCGGGTCCCGGAGCCCTGCCGGGCCGTCAGCCAGCCCTCGGCGACGAGTTCGGCGTACGCCTGCGCCACCGTGTTCCGCGCGACCCCGAGGTCGGCGGCGAACGAGCGCGACGACGGCAGCCGGGTCCCGGCCGGGAGCCGCCCGCTGCGCGCGGCCTCGCGCAGCGCCTCGGTGAGGCCGGCCCGCAGACCGCGCCCGGAGGCGAGGTCCACATGGAGGTCCGCGCCGAAAGTGGCCCACGATTTCGTCATGGACATGGACCATATCGGTGGGCTACTGGGCTCCTAGGCTGAAGCGCATGGCAACCACGGCGGAACACCCGCACCCCCGCGACCACGCCCACGACCACGCCCCCGAGCACACCCCCCGCCTCCCGTGGGCGAAGCTCGCCCCGGAGGTCTACAAGGCGGTCGCCGCTCTGGAGATCGCCTCGAAGAAGGGCCTGGACCCGGTCCTCGTCGAGCTCGTCAAAATTCGTGCCTCGCAGCTCAACCACTGCGCTTTCTGCCTCGACATGCACACCAAGGACGCCCTCGCGGCCGGCGAGAGCGTCGAGCGGATCGTCCAGCTCAGCGCCTGGGAGGAGTCGAAGCACTTCTACACGGAGCGAGAGCTCGCCGCGATCGAGCTGACGGAGGCGGTCACGGTCCTCACCGACGGCTTCGTGCCGGACGAGGTGTACGGGAGGGCGGCGAAGCTGTTCGAGGAGCGGGAGCTCGCCCAGCTGATCGCCGTCATCACGACGATCAACGTCTGGAACCGCTTCGCCGTCACCACCCGCATGGTGCCGGGCCACTACACGCCGGGCATGTACAGCACCAAGGGCTGATCAGTCGGTCCTGAAGGAATCCAGGGCGGCCGTCAGGCGCGCGCGGACCGCCGCGGGATCGGCGGCCGGGCCGGCCGCCAGCAGCGCCCAGCGCCGGCCGTCCGGGGCGACGACGATCCGCTCGATGCCCCGGCGACGGCCCCCCGCCTCCGCGCTGTCGTACTCGTAGACCAGCTCGCAGGCGCCGGCCGGCAGCGGGTCGACGGAGAGCTCCCGGTAGCCGGGGTTGCCGTCGTCCAGGCCGCGCGAGGAGAGCCGCAGCAGCTCGCACGCGCCGCTGCTGTCGGGCTCGGTGACCCGGAAGACCTGGAGCAGCGCGGTGCGGTCGCCGGGCGGCCGGTAGAAGGAGCCGCTGCCGGTCTCGTCGGTACTGGCCCGCCAGCCCGCGGGCACGGCGACCGAGAAGCCCTTCTCGTTGTGGAGCACCGTGTAGGCCGGGTCCGGCGTGCCGGTCGCCGGGGCGGCGGTCGGCGACGGGCTCGGACCAGAACTCCCGGACGGGCTCGCCGACGCGCCGGTCGGACCGGGCTGCGCGTCGGTGGCACCGGACGCCGTCGGGGGCGGCGCCGGGGCCTTCGGGTCGCCCTTGTCGAGGGCGAGCCAGCCCGCCACGGCCGAAGCGCCCACCAGCGCGGACCCGAGGGCCACCAGCAGCGGGGTGCGCCACGGCCGGTACGGGCGGGGTCCGGGGCCGCCGGAACCGCCCGCGCCGTCCAGGACGGGACCGTCCTGGAAGGGGCCGTCCTGGAAGGGGCCGTCCTGGAAGGGGCCGTCCGGCGGCCATCGCGGCGGGAGGGAGGGCGGAAGCGGAGGCGGGGGCGGAGGGGACGCCGGGGACTCCTGCGTCCACTCCCACCGCTGGGCCTCCGCATTCCAGCGCGCGCCGCCCGAGGCCACCGGTCAGCCCCCCAGCGAGGCGAGCAGTCCGCCGAGGGCGGCGGCCGCGTTCACCGACTCCACGAGCGGGGCCCAGCGCTCCAGCGTGCCGCGCAGCCGGGCGGGCAGGCCGGGACGGATCTCCCCGGTCTCCTCCAGCTCCCCGGCCGCCTCGTCGAGCTCGGCGTCGAGCGCCGTGCGGTCGGCGCCGCGGGGCAGGCGCACGAGGGCGGCGCGCAGCTCCCGTACGGCCTCCAGCAACTCCTCCGCGCCCGGGGTGTCCGCCCCCGTACCGCCGGTGTGGACGGTGTTGGTGTTGTTGCTTCCGCCGATGCTGAAGCTGCTGCTCTGCACGGTGCCGATGCGGACCTGGCCGGAGCCGGAGCCGGAGCCGGTGTCGCCGGCCGTCGCGCCGGTTGCCTCATCTGCCACTGCCGTTGCTCCCGTTCGTGTGATGGCTGACGCGGTTGCTGTTCCCGCTGCCGCCGACGCTGAAGGCGCTATGGTTCATCGACTGGATGAACACCCCGCCCTCCGCGACGTGGACCATGCGCTGGTCGAACTCGTCGGTGTGCCAGCCCGCTTCGTGCAGGGTCTCCTTGACCCCGACCACCACGCGCTCCTGGATGGTCTTCAGGTACCGGTCGAGGTCCATGAGGTGGAACAGGGACCCGTCGGACTGTGCGGCGATCTCCCGTACGGACAGCCCCGGCCCGGCCGGCAGCGCGCCCCGGTGGCCGGCCGTGGCCACGCGCCACACGCTGGCCGCGCCGCCGAACAGGGTCGCCAGCGAGGAGCCGAGCGAGCGGGGCGTGCGCCCCACGGCCGAGACCGCCTTGGCGAAGCGGTTGTTGTTCCGGTGGCGGTGGGCGAAGTCGTCGGCTCCCTGGAACCGCTCGCTGACCGGCAGCAGCACGTGCGGTGCCACCTCCAGCATCAGCATCCGCCCCTGCGTGTGGACGCGTACGAACACGGTGACGACGAGGTTCTCGTCCCAGCCGCCGACCCGGATGCGCAGGAAGTGGCGCCGGTGCTCGCCGCCCTCCTCGACGGCGTCCGCGCGCTGCTCCTCGTACACGTCGGGCCCGAACAGCTGCGGAATCCGTCCGGGGAGTCCGACGGCCGGCAGGAACACGCACTCGTCGATGACGAGTTCGCGCAGCCGGTCCCGTACGGAGGCCTGCGCCTGCGGGGACCCGTGCGGCGTCGGCACCCGCAGGGCCTCGAGCCTCGGCCGGATCCGTTCCAGGATCTGCGCGTTGTTGATGAGCTCCGGCGGCTCGGCGGCGGCTCGGTCGCCGCGCGGGCGCAGCTCCACGGCCAGGTGCCAGGGCCGGTAGGCCAGGCCCGCCCCGCAGAAGGGGTCGTCGACGCCGTACATGATCAGCTGGGCGTGCTGTTCGCGCCGGATGCGCTCCCGGGCAACGGCGAAGCGGACGCCGGCCGCCTGTTCGGCGGGGTCGGCCTCCGGGCGGGCGTACGCCTCCCGGTTGAGGTCGTGCAGGATCACCCGGGCGACGTGGCCGCGCTGGAGGCCGACGACGGTGACCACGGCGGCGAGCGCCGCCAACACCCACAGGACGGCCCCGCCTTCCCGCAGGCCGCCGCCGCTCGCGAAGAGGAACGGGTCGAGGCCCAGCATGCTCAGCAGCTCGAACAGCGGGCGCAGGAAGGACAGGATCTGGATGCCGCTGCCGAGGGCGACGACGGCCAGGGTGAGCAGCAGCAGCCCGGCCCACAGCCGGATCAGCGCGGCGAGGACGCGGCTCAGGACGCCGACGGCGCCCCGGCCGCGCGAGGCGAGCCAGGCGGCGATGCCGAGCAGCAGGAACGGCACCGCCACGACGAGGAGCGCTCCGCCGGTGAGCAGGGTGCCCGCGAACCAGGTGAAGACCACGCCGGCGGCCCAGCCCAGCTCGGCGCGGCGGGCGCGCAGGGCGTGGGCGAGGACACGGGCGGCGTCGAAGCCGTAGGAGGGCGCGACGATGCGCTCTTCGTGGACGTACAGCTCCTCGATCACGCGGTCGCGGTAGGCCGAGTCGAGGTAGGTGCCGGCGCACAGCAGGCGTCCTGCCTCGCTGAGCGACGGATGCACCGGTGGCCGGTCGTCCGAGGTCGAGCCCGTCCCCGTGGTCGTGCTGGTGGTCACCGAATCCCCCTGCGGTGTGCGGAGGGTAACGGTAGGTGACCGCGCGGTGTCACACCAGGCGGTATCGAGCCAAAAAAGCCCCGGCGCGCGAGCGCCGGGGCCTTTCGGAAGGAGCGGGTGGAGCGGTGGAGCGGTTCAGCGGTGGAGCGGGGCCGTCAGATCAGGCCGAGCTCGCGGACCGCGTCGCGCTCCTCGACGAGCTCCTGCACGGACGCGTCGATGCGCGCACGGGAGAACTCGTTGATGTCCAGCCCCTGGACGATCTCGTACTTCCCGTCCTTGGTGGTGACGGGGAAGGAGGAGATGATGCCCTCGGGGACGCCGTAGGAGCCGTCCGACGGGATGCCCATGGACGTCCAGTCGCCCGCGGCGGTGCCGTTGACCCAGGTGTGGACGTGGTCGATGGCGGCGTTCGCGGCGGAGGCGGCCGAGGACGCGCCACGGGCCTCGATGATCGCGGCGCCGCGCTTGGCGACGGTCGGGATGAAGGTGTCGGCCAGCCACAGCTCGTCGCTGACGACCTCGGCGGCGTTCTTGCCGGCGATCTCCGCGTGGAAGACGTCCGGGTACTGGGTGGCCGAGTGGTTGCCCCAGATGGTCAGGCGCTTGATGTCGGTGACGTCGGCGCCGGTCTTCTTGGCGAGCTGCGAGATCGCCCGGTTGTGGTCCAGGCGGGTCATCGCGGTGAAGCGCTCGGCCGGTACGTCCGGAGCCGCGGCCTGCGCGATGAGCGCGTTGGTGTTGGCCGGGTTGCCGACGACGAGGACCTTGATGTCGTCCGCGGCGTGGTCGTTGATGGCCTTGCCCTGCGGCTTGAAGATGCCGCCGTTGGCGGAGAGCAGGTCGCCGCGCTCCATGCCCTTGGTGCGCGGGCGGGCGCCCACGAGCAGGGCGACGTTCGCACCCTCGAAGCCCTGGTTCGGGTCGTCGAAGATGTCGATGCCCTTGAGGAGCGGGAAGGCGCAGTCGTCGAGCTCCATGGCGGTGCCCTCGGCCGCCTTCATGCCCTGGGGAATCTCCAGGAGGCGGAGCTTGACCGGCACGTCCGCGCCGAGCAGGTGACCGGACGCGATGCGGAAGAGCAGCGCGTAGCCGATCTGGCCGGCGGCGCCGGTGACGGTGACATTCACGGGAGTGCGGGTCATGGCCTTCTCCGTTAGACAGCTGGCGGTGGGGCGTCCCTGCCCCATGTGCTGGGAGGACGCCGCTCCCCGGCCCTGTGAATCTTGACGTGAAGAGACATCCGCCGTCAGGCTATCCGACCCGGGAGGGGGTCGACCCCCCGGTCCCTGTGGTCCGTGGCACACGAACCGGGGGTTCGAAGGCCGAAGAGGGCGCCACACCCCGGATTCCGGGCCTCGCGGCGGGTGTTCGGGCCGCCGTCGGCGGGGCCGTCAGACGGCGAATACCTGACCCGTCTGGTGGCCCTCGACGGACTTGACGTAGGCGTGGGCCGCGCGGGCCACCGGTACGGCGTCGAATCCCGCGAAAGTGTCCCCGTAGGCGTCGAGGGACTCCTCGAAGACGGTGGGGCTGACGGCGTTGACCCGCTGGCGGCCGGGGAGTTCGATGGCGGCGGCCTTGACGAAGGCCTCGACCGCGCCGTTGACGAGGGCGGCGACCGAGCCCGTGAGCAGCGGCTCGCGGGCCAGGATTCCGGTGATCAGGGTGTAGGAGGCGTGCGCGGGCAGGTGCAGGGCGCCCTGGCGGACCAGCTCGATCTGGCTGACGGCCTTGCCTTCGAGCCCGGCGCGGACGTCCGCGGTGGTGAGTTCGGCCAGCGGCCGCCACGGGACGCTGCCCGCGGCGCAGGCCACCGCGTCGACCTCGCCCACCGTCTCGTACATCGCCCGGATCGACTCGGGGTCGGTGATGTCGAGGAGGACGTCGGCGTCCTTGCGGGAGGCGGTGAGGACCTCGTGGCCGCGCTCGCGCAGGGCGCTGTGGACCGCCCGGCCGAGGGTGCCGCGGGCTCCGACGAGTACGACCTTCTTCTTCGCGTTCATGGTCCGAGCATCGCGTCGCCGGACCGTGCAGTCCAGCAGCTTCGGCCACAGCGATCGTCACGCCCGGCCCATGCCGTCCGTGCGGGCGGGCCCGGAGGAGGCGGTGCCGCTGCTGCGCCGGCGGCGCCTGGACCCGGTGGTCACGTACGCGTACCCGCTGCTCGGGGCGCACGCCGGCGCCCGGGACGGCCGCGGCGCCGCTCTTCGCCGACCCGCTGCGCCCGGCGATGCCCCGGGCCCTGGGGTCCGGGCGGGGATCGCGGCCCGGCCGGCGGTCGCGGCGACGCTCGCGGCGCCGGGGGACGTCGTCAGCGGACGGTGAACCGGACGGCGGTCTCCAGGAAGGGGACTTCCAGCCACGGCCTGGGCGTGGCGATCACCAGCGCGAGCAGCGTGATCGCCACGCCCAGCAGCCCGTACGTGATCATGTCGGTGAAGCGGGAGCGGACCGCGAGCATCCCCACCGACGGCAGGACCCGCCGCAGCACCGCGGCGGCGATCAGTGCGGCGCCGATCATCAGGCAGCCGACCCGCGGGTGACCCATCGCCGTGCCCAGCAGGCCGGTCGCGGTGGCGGCGAGCACGGCGAGCATCGGCCACTGGCGGGCGGGTGCGGAGACGGCCCCGGGGACGGCCCGGCCGCTGCCCTCGGGGCGCGCGGTGTCCCGGGTGACGGACGGGAACCGGCGGGACCGGGCGGGCGCGGGCGCGGGCCGGGACGCGGAGGCACGGGCGTGCGTGGGCGCCGTCACGGACGCGGGCGCGGCGGCGGACGTGGGGGCGGGCGCGGCGGCCGGGGCCGGCGCGGGCTCCGCCGCGGGCGCCGGGGCGGGCTCCGGCCTGGGCTCCAGGGCCGGAGCGGTAGCCGGCCCCGGCTCCGGGGTCGGCTCCGGGGTCGGCTCCGGCCCGGCCGAGGGGTCCGTTCCGCGATCAGCCTTCATCGGTGGTCCGCTCCGCCGCCTCGACGACGTTGACCAGCAGCTGTGCGCGGGTCATGGGGCCGACGCCGCCCGGGTTCGGGGAGATCCAGCCGGCCACGTCGGCGACACCGGGGTGCACGTCACCGACGATCTTGCCGTTCTCGTCGCGGCTGACGCCGACGTCGAGCACGGCCGCGCCCGGCTTCACGTCCTGCGGCTTGACCAGGTGCGGGACTCCGGCCGCCGCCACCACGATGTCGGCCCGGCGCAGCAGGCCGGGGAGGTCCCGGGTGCCGGTGTGGCAGAGGGTCACGGTCGCGTTCTCGGACTTGCGGGTGAGCAGCAGCCCGATGGAGCGGCCGACGGTGATGCCGCGTCCCAGGACGACGACGTGCGCGCCGTTGATCTCGACTCCGTGGTGGCGCAGCAGTTCGACGATCCCGTACGGGGTGCAGGGCAGCGGTCCGGGCTCGTTCAGGACCAGCCGGCCCAGCGACATGGGGTGCAGGCCGTCGGCGTCCTTGGCCGGATCCATCAGCTCCAGCACCCGGTTGGTGTCGATGCCCTTGGGGAGCGGGAGTTGGACGATGTAGCCCGTGCAGTCCGGGTTCGCGTTGAGCTCGCGCACCACGGCCTCGATGTCCTCCTGGGAGGCCGTCGCGGGCAGTTCGCGCTGGATGGAGGCGATGCCGACCTCGGCGCAGTCCTTGTGCTTGCCGTTGACGTACCAGCGGCTGCCCGGATCGTCACCGACCAGCAGGGTGCCGAGGCCGGGCGTGACGCCCCGGGCCTTCAGTGCCGCCACGCGGCCGGTCAGTTCGGACTTGATCGCGGCGGCGGTGGCCTTGCCATCGAGAATCTGGGCAGTCATGAACCCATACTCCCGGATGGAGCGGTCCCGGTTCCACTCAAGGCGTCCACCGGCGCGCACGGTTCATTGCACTTGCACAACAAGTCACGGGGCGGGCGGGAACCGGCTGGACAAGTCGTCTTCCGGCCGACGACGATGCAGCCTAATGAGTGCCGCGGGCAGGGCCGGGGGGCGGACCGCAACATCCCGTATTCCTCCGTGCGTATGCCGTGCGTCCCCGCACTTCCACGGAGGAACACCCCAAGATGAGCTTCGGCGACCCGAACAACCCGTACGGACAGCAGCCCCAGGCCCCGCAGGGCCAGCCCGGCTACGGCTACCCCCAGCAGGCCCCCCAGGGCGTCCCGCCGCAGGGCGGCTACGGCTACCCGCAGCAGGGCGCCCCCGCCGGCTACCCGGCCGGCCCCGGCGGCTTCCCGGGCGCGCCCGTCGAGATGCCGGGCGGCGTCAAGGGCGCCCGCATCATGCTCTACATCCTGGGCGGCCTGCAGGCCGTGGGTGCGCTCTTCGCCATCATCGCCTCCGCGTGGGTCGCCGACATGATCTCGGGCGCCGACACCTCGGGCTCGCTCAGCAGCGCCGACACCGACAAGGCCGCCGCCCTCGGCGCCGGTGTCATGATCGGCGTGGGCGTGCTCATCCTGCTCTTCGCGCTGTGGGGCATCCTCACCGCCGTCAAGCTGCCGAAGGGCCGCAACGGCATCCGCATCTCGGGCATCGTCTACGGCTCGGTCATCACGCTCTTCAGCCTCATCAGCCTGCTGGGTGCGAACGTCTTCGCGCTCGTCAGCCTGGTGCTCGGCATCCTCATCATCGTCTTCCTCGCGAAGAGCGACGCCAGCCAGTACTTCAACCGCCCGCAGTACTAGGCGCACCGGCGGTGGCCCGGCCCCGACGGCCGGGGTCACCGCCCGGCCCCTCGGGGCCGGTGAACGGCGAAGGCCGCGTCCCCCGCACTGCGGGGGA